>JABISU010000021.1 GCA_018700255.1 Flavobacteriales bacterium
ACTCTTGTCTGAAGATTTTGATTCGACAACTGGCTTTGTCTCAAGGGCGTCAAATGTTAAATCATCTTCCTTCTGCTTGTGGGCGATGTAGATCTGTTCGTCTTCTAGTTCCTTCACAGCAATACTATGTGGCTTGGGTAGACGCTCGTAGAACTTTGATATTTCAATTTGCTCTCGATTTTCAAAAACTTCTTCAAGAGAATCGTTGGGAATAACGAACTCATCCATTTTTTCAGCAAGTTCCTTTTTTAGGTCTTGAGAAAGCTGGTTACTGCGTTTAGAAAGAACCACAATAGATTCGAAAATATTACCAGTTCCTTGGTTTTCGATATCTTTTGTGTCGCGAGTAATGGTTGTTCGCTCTGCTTTTACGTTCTTAAAGTTCATGTTCTAGGTAGTTCTAGTTTTCTTCAGATTCCAATGTTTCCACGGCTTTTACGCATGATTCATAGATGCGCTGTGCATCAGGTAGGTATGAACTGTCGCTAAATCGGGTTGCAAAGGTATGAAAAGCTTGAGTAGCATCGTTAAAACGTTCAAGTTTCCTTCGATTTGTGCTTTGAGTAGCGTATTGATAGTGGCTGTCGAGAATGAGAAAGTGAAGTTCCTCGCGAAATGGAGAGTCGGGGAAATCTTTTAAAGCGTTACCCATTGCGATGGTTGCACTTTTGAATTGTCCTGTTTTATGGTAAATAGCAGCCGACTCAAATGACTTGCGTTCAAGCTTTGATCTAAGATTGTCTATCATAGTTTGGCTAGAATCTCTGTAAGCTGACGAGGGATGTCTATCCATGAAGAGTTGTAATTCTTGTATGGCTGACTTTGTCTCTGTTTGATCTAAAGACCAATTGGGGGAGAGGAAGTAGCTGCAATTTGCAGCTTTAAACTCAGCATCTTCAACGAGTTCGCTATTGGGGAAAGTCTTTGCATAAGTGCTGAAATAGTACCGGGCGAGATAGAAGTCGTTCACGCAATAGTGTGCCGAGGCATACTTGTACTGGACGTCTTTTGCTCTTTGAGTGCCTCTAGTGAGTCCCACGAGTTCTTCTAAAATCGGGAGTGCTCTTAAGCAAGATCCAGAGTCGAGTGCAGCCTGAGCGAATTCCCATTTAAGCTCTGCATCTGTACTCTTTAAAACCTTATTGTATTCTGAACAGCTGCTAAAGGCTGCCAAAATTGATAGAGCAAAAACGAAAAGAAATGAATTTTTATTCATGATGGCGAAGGTAGTAAGACAGTTCACAATTTGCGAAAGAAATTTGTGTAAAAAATGTGTTAAAAGGTGCAGTCTATTCAGTAAATTTGCTGCTTCAACAAAAGCCATAAACTAAAACTATTTCGTTTGGACATTTTTGATCGCATTCGCAAAGACCGAGGGCCACTCGGACAACATGCTCGTGAGAGCCACGGTTATTTCACATTTCCGAAGTTAGAAGGGGAGATTTCGAATCACATGACTTTTAGAGGAAAGAAGGTGCTTGTTTGGTCTATAAATAACTACCTCGGTTTATCAAACCATCCAGAAGTCCGAAAAGTTGATGCTGATGCTGCAGCTAAGTGGGGTATGGGTTATCCGATGGGTGCGCGTATGATGTCAGGCCAAACATCAGAGCACGAAGGCCTTGAGCGTGAACTCTCTGCTTTTATGTTGAAGGAAGATTCATTTCTACTCAACTTTGGATATCAAGGTTGTCAGTCAGCAATTGAGGCACTTGTAACTCGCCATGACGTAATTGTTTACGATTCTGAGTCGCATGCTTGTATGGTAGACGGAGTTCGGCTCCATCAGGGCAAGCGCTACGTATTCCAACACAACGATATGGAGAGCTTTAAAAAGCAACTTGATCGCGCAATTAAACTCACGGAGGTTTCTGGCGGCGGAATTCTCGTAGTTACCGAAGGTGTGTTCGGTATGGCTGGAGACCAAGGTAAATTAGCTGAGATCTGCGAATACAAAGAAGAGTACAAATTCCGACTTTTTGTTGATGACGCTCATGGATTCGGAACAGTTGGTGAGAATGGTCGCGGAGCTGGTGACGAACAGGGATGTCATGATCAAATAGATGTTTATTTCGGAACTTTTGCGAAAGCTATGGCTACAATTGGCGCTTTTGTTTCTGGTGATGAAGATGTAATCGATTTTCTACGCTACAATATGCGTTCACAGACTTTCGCTAAAGCTTTGCCTATGCCTATTGTAGTGGGAGCTCGTAAGCGTCTTCAGATGCTTCGCGAATCCTCAATGCACAAAAACAAACTTTGGACAATAGCTTCTTCACTTCAGTCTGGTCTGCGTGCTGAAGGCTTCAACTTAGGAGTAACGAACTCTTGCGTGACCCCAGTATTCCTTCATGGAGGTTTAGGCGAGGCGACAAACCTCACCGTTGATCTTCGAGAAAATCACGGAATTTTTTGTTCCATCGTTGTATATCCAGTTGTCCCTAAAGACACAATTATGCTACGTCTTATCCCAACAGCTGTTCACACTCAGGAGGATGTTGATTACACTATCAAAACGTTCTCTAAAGTGAAGGCCCGTTTAGAAGCTGGAGAGTACAAAAGCGAGAAAATCGCTTCTTGGAGTTAATACAGAAATAGGTTAAGTGCGAGTTTTTATCG
>JABISU010000163.1 GCA_018700255.1 Flavobacteriales bacterium
ATCCGTAAGCGAGGATGGCTTTCATTTTAACGTCCTCGTAGCCGCTGATATCGACTACGACATCTGCCATCCTATCATAGTCCTGGATATAATGATATACCGCATCAGGTCTATGGGGCAATAATGGAATTCCTGAATCGTCTAAATCGCCAGTTTCACATTTGACAAGTCCGGCTAAGAAAGAAGCCTGGTATACGAGTTCAGCTCCTTTTCCATGGTCAGGGTGCCTATCATCGAGAGCGTTAGCAAGAATAATTCGGGGACGATATTTTCTGATGACCTTGACAACTTCGAGTAAGGATTTCTCATCACATTGGAAGAAACCGTCTGGTAGACCGAGGTTAATTCTGGTTTTTACTCCTAAAATTTCCGCGGCTGCTACAGATTCCTGAGTGCGTATTTGAGCGGAACCTCGTGACCCTAACTCTCCTCGAGTGAGATCTACAATTGCAACCGATTTGCCTTCCACGACTAATTTAGCAATCGTTCCTCCAGCTGCGAGTTCTACATCGTCTGGGTGGGCTCCGAATGCGAGAACGTCAAAATTCATGGTTTCCATAAAGCGAAGGTAATCTTATACTACCTATTAGAAATAAAAACTGCAGATATAGGTCTGTGATCGCTGAGTTCTATTTCGTGTGTTTCGAATGAGACGACCTCTAAAGACGAAGAACTCATAATATAATCTATTCTCAATCCTGGGATATCACCTACGTAAGTAGAGCCTAAACCTGAACCAGCTAAAGCAAAGGCGTCAAATAATTTCGGAGAACCAGACCTTAAAGTGGATAACGCAAAAGAAACGGGGGTGTCATTAAAATCCCCGCAAAGTATAACCGGGTAGGGACTAGAATCGATGGAGGCGCGGAGAACAGTGGTTTGGGCTGAACGACGAGAGAATGCTGAGGAAAGTCTAGACCACAACTTCTTGCTCTGCTCGGTATCAGGGCCTGAACGAACCGCATCGTAATCGCCTCCCACGAAGCCCACAGACTGTAAGTGAACGTTATAGACTCTAATAGTATCATTACTTTTAGGTGAAATTACATCTAGAATAATACCTCTAGCGAAATTCTCATCCTCAAAAGTCCATGGCTCGAAATCAACAATTTTTAATTTTGTGGCTATAGCAGTACCCGCCCCATTACCTACATGTTTGACGGTAGCTCCTCCTAAAGATCTAGAAACTTCTTCCTTCATCTCTACAGGCATCTCCTGAAAACACATGATATCAAGGGATGTAGAAGAAAGCCAAGTGAAAATATCATTCCTTGTTTTATCTCCCTCTAACCACTGGTATTCATCCATTCTTCTGACATTAAAAGTACCTACAGAAATATTGGAAGAATCATCAGTCAACTCAGGCACGGTTCCTATTCCACCTATAGTTAAAGCAATACTCGATTGAAGGAAAAGAAGCATTATAAAAGGTACAACTAGTCCTTTCCACCCACCTCGAATTAACCTCAAAACCACACCTATAAAAAACACCAAAAGGGCATACGGGAATGATAATCCGAAAATAGCAAATAACGGAAATATCTCTGGTGAGATTAATTCACTAATCTTCGCACCAACAAGAATTATCATGGCTGGTTCTAAGATAAAATGATCTAATCTAATCCCAGGCATTCTCCTATTTTTTAGATTGATTAAACAAGAACTTTTTTTCCTCTTTGCTAAGATGATCGTATCCGTGACGTGAAATCTTCTCAAGTATTAAGTCTAACCTATCCTCCCTCTCCTTTCTTTCAGAATTAAAGTCATCGTCACTTTTAGGAGGACGAGTTGCTTTAGGTTTCTTTCTCTTAGATTTTGTAAAGTTAAATTTTTTGCTGAATGAGGTGCTCGAAGAAGTCGGGATAGAAGACATTATCATATCAATAATCACCTCTAACCATCTAACAATATTAATCCCTTTGCGAGAGTAAACTATTAAGAAATACCCAAAAGCGGCACCACCTAAATGAGCTATTCTCCCTCCTGTCTCTAAACCCGAATCGCCAAGTATTCCGAAATAATCAAAAAGTACATACAGCAATACGATATACTTAAGTTGGACTGAGCCGAAAAGAAAAAATGGGATTTTTTTAGTCGGATTTAAGGTAGCAGTGGCAGTAAATATTGCCATAATAGCAGCTGAAGCTCCATAAGCAAAAGAGATCTCCTCCATCCTTAGTCCAGGTAAGATATTCATAGAAACAGCATAAACAATGAAGCCCGCGAGGCCACCCATTATGTATGTGCTAAGTAATCTTCTTGAACCCACTTCAGAAGCATACATTCGCCCCATCCACCATAGAAGCATCATATTGAATAAGAGATGGAATATTTCCTTATGTGCAAACATATGAGTCAGAATCGACCACGGTCTATAAAGTAACGTTGGGAGGTGGGCTGTAGTAAATAAGCTGAACCCACCCAATGTGCTGGCTGGAAGCTGAATGTCAGTTAGTTGAGTAAAAACAATCGCCGAATTTATTACAACAAAAACAACAACGTTTACCCAAATCAACTTGTATAGCATCCCACCAGTATTCCAGCTTTTCTTAATATCTTCCCACATACGGTAAATTAATAAAAATTAGTTCTATCACGCTGCCAATGCTTGATCATAATGTATCCGATCAACATCCCACCAAGATGGGCGAAATGAGCGACGTTGTCGCCAGGATTGTTTTGGAAAGCAGTCATCAGTTCTATCGCACCATATCCCATAACAAAGTACTTTGCTTTTATAGGAACAGGAGGGAAAAGAAGCATAAGCTGTGTATTTGGGAATAGCATCCCAAACCCAAGTAACAAGCCAAAAACACTACCACTGGCACCTAAAACCCAGCCCATATCTACACCTGGGTCGAAAGAATCAATTTGGCTATATATGTTTAAACCTACTGTGAATTCATAAAGGAAAAAAGAGCCTATACCACAGACCATATAATAGATTAAAAATCTCTTCTCACCCCAAACCCTTTCAAGCGCACTACCGAAAACCACAAGGGCAAACATATTAAAAAATATATGCATGAAACCGCCATGCATAAACATGTAAGTCACCATTTGCCATGGGTAGAAGTCTGGAGAAAGTGGGTAGTGCCCCATAAACCAAAACTGCATTTGAGGCAATGCTTGTTGGGCAAGGAAAACCAAGACGTTAATTATCACTAAATTCTTAACTACCGGGGTCATTCTGTCTAACATAGTCTGCTTTATTTTAATATTTTTTCGATATTCTCAAGAGAGAATAATGTGTATACAGCTCTCCCTCTTGAATCTATAGCAGGGGAATCGCAGTCGAACAATTTAGAGACAAGATCTACCATCTCCTCATGTGTAAGGCTGATATTATTTTTTTCTGAAAGTTTCAAAGCTCC
>JABISU010000028.1 GCA_018700255.1 Flavobacteriales bacterium
ATCATTGGATAAATTCTATTACTGGGGATACTACCTCAACAGTTGATGGCAGTTTTGTAGCCAGTCCTCTTTCGAGTACTATTTATACCGTTTTTGCAACTGACCCTAATGGTTGTCCCTCTGATGATGAGCTGATAAACGTGAATGTATTAGGTGAATTGATCGCGGATTTACAAGGAACTGATTTCATATGTAGTGGAGAAGAGGCTCAACTTGATGCAAGTGGATCATTCGGAGGAAGTGGTTCTGGATATCATTACACTTGGTTATGGGAAGGCAATCAATTGGGGGCCTTGGAAAATAGCATAGAGAATAACGCACCTCCTTCTTCGGGGATGTATTGCGTGATTGTTAATGATGATTGTGAGACGCCAACTTCTGAGGCATGTATGTTTGTAACAATTGAAACTCCTATTGATGTGAACTTCATTGCAGACACAACGAAAGCTTGTGGAAATGGAGCTTTTGCGTTTACTAATTTGATCGACCCATCATTGATTACAACGAGTGTTTGGGAGTTTGGGGATGGAGCTATGACAGCTGAAATGAACACTGACCACACCTATGACACCCCCGGTTTTTATACTGTTACTCTAACCATTAATTCTCTTGCAGGTGGTTGTGAGTACTCTGCGTCTAAGGAGTCGTACATTAATATTTACCCTTTGCCGATGGTTGGCTTCTATGCGAACCCCCAACCTACAACTGTACCTAATACGACGATAACTTTTGATGGATTACAGAGCGATAATGTTGTTAGTTGGCTTTGGACTTTCAACTCGTATAACCCTCTTGGATTTGCAATTGTTGAGGACCCTGTGTTTACTTTTCCTTATGATAGAGGTGGGTTCTATCCTGTGAAATTAGAGGTTGAGGATATCTTTGGTTGTACTAACCAAATTACTCGTGAGATAGAAATACGTGATTTGTTTAATCTCTTCATTCCAACTTCTTTCACGCCTAACAATGACGGAACTAATGACGCTTTCTTTGTCCAGGGTTCAGATATTGACCCAGATAGATTTGAGCTTCAGATATTCAACCGCTGGGGAGAAGTCGTGTTTGAAACGACAGACATTAACGAAAGGTGGAATGGGAAGGTTGGTACAGACGGAGAGCACTTTTCGCGAAATGGTACTTATACTTATCGTGTTGAAGTTCACAGTATAAGTGAAGAAAGCTGGAGGAAAGAAGTCTTCGGATATGTGATGCTAATACGCTAATCACCGACTGAATCAGTGATGTTATTTGCTGCCATCAATTTTTAAGAGTTCATCCATAGTTCCAGTTGCTACGCTATGGTAATTCGGGCGAGCTTTTTTGTAGATGCTTAAAGCCATATTTGTTTGGTCTGTGTCTAACAAAGCCTTGTATAAGGGAGTTAAAAACTTTCTTCTGCCTACGTTTATAAGAAAGGTCTCTAGACGATCGTAAGATGCCTCATGCCCCTTTAAAACAGCCTGCTCTAACCAAGCGAATAGCACCTCGTTGTTGCCGGTAGATGAGATGTTAAAAGTAGAATTTAACTCATCAAGTTTTGCCACATTTACTGATGACGGGATACTCTTTAAAAATCTGTATCGTTCTTGGTATAGCCAATCGTTCCAAAGTAAGTCAGAAGTGGCTAGGTTGCCGGAGGCCCAGTTTTCTACAGCGATATCTACATTTTCAATTCTGTTGCTTTGAATTTTAGGGCAGTTATCAGGAAGCCCAGCGCCATCAATCCAAGCCGTGAGGTTAACGGCATCGCGAGTTGCTTCATCTTTGAGAAGAGTGCCTTCTAGATATTCGATAAAATTATCTGTATCCATAACCTTAAATGCGTGCTTAGTGAAGTACTCAGAGAGGAAAGCATCAAATTCAGCTCTTCCAACAGTTTCTTCAACCATGCGAAGGAATAGAAATCCCTTGTCGTAGGCAATAGCTGTCATTCCGTCATCTGGGTTGCGACCCTTTAAATGAAGGCGAAGATGAGTGTCGTTTGGGCTTAAATCCGACAATTCATTTACTAATCCTCTATAGCTGAGGCTGGCAAGCATCTCACTTATATCTCGCCCGTAAACAGCTTCCATAATTCTTTGCTCGAAATACACAGTGAATCCTTCGTTAAGCCAAAAGTCATCCCATGTAGAATTAGTTACTAAGTTTCCGCTCCAACTATGTGCAAGTTCATGCGCAACCAAGCTGACAAGGCTTCGGTCACCTGCGATAATCGTTGGTGTGGCAAATGTTAAGCGTGGATTTTCCATCCCGCCAAATGGGAAAGCTGCAGGTAGTACTAACAAATCGTAGCGCTCCCAAGCGTATTTCCCGTAAAGATTTTCAGCTGCAACAAGAAGATCCTCCATCTCTGCAAATTCATACTCTGCTGCGTCGATAAGGTCGGGAGTGGCATAAACGCCAGTGTGTTCTCCCACGCTTCTAAATTCCACATCGCCAACAGCGAGGGCAAGAAGGTAAGAGGGGATAGGTTGGTCCATCACGAAGGTATAGTGTCCTTGAGAGTTCTTTTCTGTTGGATTCACGGCGCTCATAAGAGCCATTAAATCTTTAGGCACATCAACTGTAGCGTTGTAAGTAAATCGTATTCCAGGGGAGTCTTGACATGGGATCCA
>JABISU010000106.1 GCA_018700255.1 Flavobacteriales bacterium
GGTATAAGTCTACAATGACGAGATCGATATACGGGATGTCGTATTCAGCCATCTGTGCCTGGTCTTCTTCAAGATCTCTGCGTGCGAGAATTCCACCAAAAACTTTAGGATGCAGTGTCTTTACACGGCCACCTAAAATTGAAGGATAATCAGTAAGAGTTTCAACAGGAACAACATCTACCCCTAGTTTTTCTATGTGCTTTTGGGTTCCACCAGTTGAGTAAATAGTAACACCTAAACGCTTTAATTCTTCAACAATGGGAGCGAGTCCATCTTTGTTAAAAACAGAGATTAATGCTGAACTTATTTTTCTAGACTTCGACATGGAAATTTTTCTCTGATTTAAGACCGTGAAGTTAGCTCAAGGTGTAGCTTTGGTGTCATGATGTGGTTGCGTTTATTTAAGGAAAGTTTAAACTTCGCTTGGAGTGCAATTGTGATGAATAAACTTCGCACTTTCTTATCACTTTTAGGAGTTATGGTAGGCATTTTCGTGATTAGCGCCATATTTGCAGTCGTCGATTCAATGGAAGATGATCTCATGGAATCATTCAACATGCTAGACGATGATGTTCTATTTGTTAGTAAGTGGCCTTGGAGCATGGGTGGTGATTATCCTTGGTGGAAATATATCCAAAGACGTGAGCCTACCTTAAAGGATTCCAACGAATTGGCCTCACGTCTTACCCAAGCTTCAGAGGTGTCGTTTCAGATGAAGGCGATGTTCGATTTAGAATCTGGCGATAACTCATTTCCTAATGTTGCAGTTGCCGCGGTTTCGCACACTTATCCTAATGTTGTAAGCATAGATATTGCTAAAGGCAGGTTTTTCAATGACTCGGAAAGTGCATCTGGGAGAGGGATGGCGATCATTGGTTATGATGTGGCTATGAATCTATTCGGGACAGAAGATGCTTTAGGCAAGAAGTTTAAGATTGCAGGCCAAAAATTAGAAGTCATCGGCACATTTACTCAGCAAGGCGCCTCTATCGTTTCAAACGGTTTTGATGAATTCGTAGTGGTTCCCGCCACATTTGCCCCGAGAATTTTCGACACTAGGAATAACGATGGTAATACCATTATGGTGAAGGTCAAGGACGGAGTTGATTTGGCCATTTTAAAAGACGAAATAATACAGCAATTTAGGAGTGTTAGAAGGGTGCGACCTTCTGATGTTGACGACTTTTCAATTAACCAAATAGAAATGCTTACAGGGATTATATCTTCAATATTTTCTCAAGTTGAGATGGGGGGATGGTTTATTGCAATCTTCGCGATTCTAGTTGGGTGCTTTAGTATTGCAAACATTATGTTTGTTTCTGTGCGAGAAAGGACAAGAATAATAGGTGTTCAAAAAGCGCTTGGAGCGAAGTCTTCGTTTATTTTAATTCAATTCCTTTTCGAGTCAATTGTACTGTGCATTTTTGGAGCAGCATTAGCATTATTAGCAATAGAAATCCTCATGTTTATTGTTAACATGTCAGATTTAGGAATCAACTTATCTATTTCAGTGGAACGTGTTGCAATGGCAATGACTATAGCGATTGTGTCAGGATTACTCGCGGGAATTGCTCCAGCATTGTCTGCAGCTAGGATGCCACCTGTTGAAGCCATGAGGTCTAACTAATCGGAGAGCATCTAATAAGAAAACGAAACACCTGCCCGTAAATAACCACGAGGTGCTTCCCAATCTTCGGTTGTATATGTAACTACCCCGTTATCCTCAATCGTAACATCAGCAATGTTTTCTAAATTACCATAGGAGACTTTAGCATATCTGAGATCTAGAAAAAAGTGAGGTACAACTTTTACCCTTACTCCAGCAGAATATCCGTACGACCATGTTCTTGCGAAATAAATATTTTCTCTTGACCTTTCGTTTGCTTGGAGTAAATCAGTGAATTTGGAAGTTAATAATGATCCCTGAGCTCCCACAATCAAGTCTATATATGGTTGTACGATTTTAAATTTTAATGGGGAAAAACGAAGCGTTATATGACCATGAACGATTTGGTCTCTAACCTTTAGAACCCCAAGGGTGTCAAGCAAAGTCACGTTTTGTTCTAAAGTTGAAATAGGTTGCAAGCCAACACTTATTCCTTTAGATAATATTCGGCTCATCTTCTGCTTCGTGTAATTGATTTCGAATCCTTTATGGGGATCGTCCATAAAAGAAGCCCAACCAATTTCGTTGCTGAAAGTAGCTATAGTGAAGACTCTGGTAACTCGTTTTAATTCGACACTGTTATCCTTA
>JABISU010000018.1 GCA_018700255.1 Flavobacteriales bacterium
AAATTGTTTTCACCCAAAATCAATACAAAACCTACAAAAGCATATCTTGCAAATAAAAATATAATCCTATATGAAAAATTTTATTTCTCCTTTCATTATCGTACTTACTGCTATTACCCTTTGCGCTTCACTAAACAGCTGTAAAGGAGCTAAGTCATACGTCAAACGTGGAGCTAAGATGGAAGCCGCCGGAATGATTGACTCCGCTGCCGATTTTTACTTCACAGCCCTCAGTAAAAAACCTGGACACACAGATGCTATGGCCGGCTTAAATCGAACAGGTTCAATCATACTTGCTCGCCACCTCGCCTCTTTCGAAGAAGCCCTTTTTCTAGACGATAAAGAATCAGCGATTTCACACTTTAAAAAAGCTGACTATTTCTACAACCGAGTCCTAGCATTCAACATCACACTGAATTTTCCTGACTCAAAACGAACTCAATACGAGACTGTAAAAAATGCCCACGTAGAAGAAATATATATAATAGCGACTTCACATCTCGAAAAACTTGATTACAGTCAGGCCCTCGGTTTGTTCGAAGAAATTACATCTCTCGTTCCTGGCTTTCGCGACGCAGCCTCCCTCGCCGATTACTCTTTTTGTAAACCCGCTTATGACAACGCCATCACTGCTCTGGACAACAAACTATTTCGCTCTGCATATGAAGGGTTCTCTGATGTAGTAAATCGTGACCCTTTATTTTCTGATGCCGCTGAAAGAAAGGAAGAAGCCCTCGCTGCTGGACGCTACACAGTAGCACTTATGACATTCAAAAACGGTTCTAACAGATCTAATGTAAATACAAAACTAAGTTCATATGTAGAACAAAACCTTATGGCTTCAACAGATCCTTTCCTTGTTATCGTTGACAGAGAGTCACTTGAAATGATCCTTCAAGAGCAACAACTAGATCTCAGCGGACTAACATCTGGCGCTGAATTAGAAATCGGATCACTACTTGGAGCAAAAGCAATCTTAAAAGGAACTGTAACAACATGTTCTGTCTCAACAACTCCTCACAGGCATGACAACAAACGTGGCTATGAACAATATCGTGAAGAAAAAGTCAATTCAGAGGGGAAAAAATACTACGAGACGAAATATCGCTCCGTTGGCTACACTGAATACTACCAATCAACGGAAGCATCAATGTCCTTCAACCTCAAGCTCGTTTCGATGGAAACAGGAGCGGTTTTATCGAGTGAAACCATTAATACAAATTCTTCGGACAATATCCGCTACCTTAAATATGCTGGCAACATTGGGAAACTTTACCCAGCACATCTTAATGGTTCAGTAAACTCTTCTAGTCACGCTCATAGTTCACTTATGCAACTTTGGGGCAGCAGATCTAGTTTAAAAAATGATAATATAATGGTGGATGAAATTTCTAAGAGCATTGCCACGAAAATCCAGCGCGAAATTGAAAGCATCCTAAAAGAACAAGTACAATAATTTGGGACAACGACTGCACTATCTTATTATTCTAATCTTTGCCTCTTTTATTATCTTGGGGTTAGAAGGTTGTGCTAGCTTGAGTAGTGTGGAAATGGAAAAACCCATTTGGGTTACAGAAAGACCTATAAACTCAAGTTACTATATTGGAATTGCAGGTGTTTCTAAAGAAGAATTTCCATATAACGCAGCAGAAATTGCACGAGAAAATGCTCTAAACTCGCTTGCAAGAGAAATTAGAGTTAAGGTCTCATCCTCATCATTATTATCAACCCTGCAAGTAAACAGTTGGGTTGAGGAGAGTTTCGTTTCAAACATAGAATCCACAGTTGTCGAAGATTTAGAGGGATTTAATTTAATCGACTCGTATGAGAGCCCTACGGAAGTCTTTGTCTACTACAGACTCTCTAAATCTGATTACGCAAGGATTTTAGCTGAACGTAAACAAGTTGCTTTAGGATCAGCATACGGACATTACTTAGATGCTGAAAGGAAAATCTCTGAAGGAGCAATTCCTGGAGCAATCGAGAGGTATTTGATGGGGCTTGACGTCATGAGTAAATACCTCGGAGAATTAAATCCTTATACGGGTGATGATGGCAACCATTTCGATTTAGATAGGGCATTGCTAAATGGAATGTCAGATGCCATAAACGGGCTTGTATTGTCACACGACAAAGAAGAAATTGAGCTTTTACTTAATAACAGATATACTGACAAAGTATCTATCTCATCATTTTTCGACAACAATAGCGTTTTTGGAATTCCTTTAAAATATTCATACAACAGAGGAGCAATACCAGTTAGAGGTACCACAAAAACTTCTGGAAATGGAATTGTAGAAATCCCCCTTAACGGCTTTACTCCTGGGACAACTCGAAGCGAACTTGTCGTTGAAGTTGACATTTCATCATTTTCAAAAGTCCTTAACTTGCTTAGTCCGCTCAGCCCACTACTAGATGGTATAACATCTACACCTTTAAGGATTCCAATTCTCCTTGAGCGGCCTAAAATTTATGTTGTGGGTACTGAAAAGATGTACCAACGAACGATTTCTCAGGGAGCGTTAATTCCAGCTCTAAGAGCTGCATTAATAGAAGAGGGAGTAGAGGTTATTGACCACGCTACTTCAAAAGCGCTAACTCTAACTGTAAATGCCGACACACAAGCTGGTGGAGGTGGTTCTGGCTTTTTTATAGCATATCTTAATGCTACAATAGAGCTTACCGACGAAAATGGAAAGCTAATCATGCAAAAAAATCTTGAACGAATTAAAGGCGTTCAATTAGATCGTTTAAAAGCAGGGCAAGAAGCTTACAGAAAGGCTGGTATTGAAATAAAAGGTAGATTTACAAGTAAATTTGTTGGTGCGCTATATGAATAGATTGTAGTTTGGCACAGTCTATGCAAAATAAAAATAAATAGAAAAATTATGAATACTATCAAAACCTTATGTGTCGCAGCTTCTGTGATCATCTTTAGCCTTGCAGGTTGCAAAGGCAACCAAGCTATTACACCTAGTCAAAATGGTGAGGTTGAAATTATAGAGTATTGCACAGGGTCAGATTTCAATTCTGACAGCAAGCATTTTAGAGCGACAGCAACAGGAGAAAGCATAAGCCGTGAAACGGCAAAGAAAATGTCTAGGTCAAATGTAGAAAATCGTTTAGCAAGGTCTATCTCTGCAACACTTTCTATCGTTACTGACAACTATGTTAACTCTACAAATTTTAACAACAAAGAAGAGGTGACAGAGACTTTCAATGACATGGCCCGAACAGTTGTAGAGCAGGAACTAAGAGGAGCTATTATCATCTGCGAAAAACTAACTCAAAAAGCTGACGGTGCTTTCGTTAGTTACATCGCTATAGAGTTAAGTGGAGAAGGGATCGCACAAGCATATAACGAACGTCTTTCTCAGGACGAGCGCATCATGGCAGAATACAACTACGAAAACTTCAAGGAAACTTTCGAAGCGGAGATGAATAAGCGTCAATAACCTAATGATGTCGATAAAACACTAATTAAGTTTTAAAACGAAAAGCCCCATTGAATTCTTTGGGGCTTTTTTTATGACATAAACTGATTAAATACTATTCACCCAATTCTTCAGCATTAATCTACCGTCAGTGGTGAGTATAGATTCGGGATGAAATTGTAAACCTACAATTGGCCTAGTTTTGTGTGAAATAGCGAGGATGATTTTTGAGTCACTCCTCGCAAGCACAGACAAATCAGATGGAAGACTAGCTTCTACGGCACACCAACTGTGGTAATGCCCTACTTCACAACCAGAATTAATATTTTCGAAAATATCACAGTTTTCCACTATTTCCAGCATTCCTACTCGACCATGAAGGACTTCGTTCATATTCTCTAACTCTCCTCCAAAAAATTCTACAATTGCCTGAAGCCCTAGACACACACCTAAGATTGGTTTTCGTAATTTAACTGCAGTTGCTAACACATCCATTAAACCCGGTGCATCAGAAGGCATACCTGGACCAGGAGATAACAATATCGCATCGAAAGGGATAAGCTGCTTTTCAACATCAATCTCAAGCGCTTCAGGCCTTACAACAACAACTCTAGCCCCTGCTCTCTCTAGGTCATGAGAAAGATTCCATGAGAAAGAATCGTGATTATCGAAGAGTAAAACGTTCATTTTGTAAAAATTGCTGCAAATTAGCGGTAAAGATATCTTTAAATTCATTTCAATGTCACAACATCTTCACACAGACGACGCAGCAAAGCCTGTAGCATCTTATTCTCAAGCGGTAAAAGCTGGAGAACTCATCTTTGTCAGTGGGTGCATACCTATAAATCCAGCAACGGGGAACTTAGTTGAATCTAATATTGAAGAAGCCACTGAACAATGTCTTGAAAATGTAAAGCAGATTCTAAAAGGAGTAGGACTCCATTTGGGAGATATCGTAAAGGCGTCAATCTTTATGATAAATACCGAGGATTATTCTGGAATGGACTTAACCTACTCACAAATTGTACCTCAACCATATCCCGCGAGAGAAGCTGTATTTGTTACTGCTCTTCCTAAAAATGCTCGAGTAGAAATTTCAGTGATTGCAAAAACTCGATCGTGAAACTTATTCTAAAAATTAGAATAAAAACTCACCATTACCTCCTCTAGCTTCGAATTTAATATCTTTTAAAAGAGGAGATTTTATATTAAGCTTAATCGCAAAACTTTTCCTTACTCCTATAGGAATCCAATTAAATGTGAGTTCCCAACAATGTAAATCCCAATGGACATTTATAGCAGTTGGAGTGAATTCTTTGTATTTCAAATCGTAACCTGTAATGACATCAAACGTCCACTTTGAAAACAATTTTACACCTCCTCTCATAGCTATCCCATGAGTTATAGCAGATGTATCAGATTGCTGTTCCGTATCAAAATGTTTTGAGAGATTCATGGTGTAATCAAATCGGGTGTTCCAGGGGTAACCACCTTCGGTTCCACCATTGAAGGAAGTCCCCACTGCCGCAGTTGCTCTTTTGAGTCTAAGCAAATCTGCACCTGAACCACTTGACGCTAAGAATGTTGAAACTGTAGCTCCAGTAGTGTCTTGAGCATAAGCCGAGTGTGTCGAGGTAAAGTTTAAATTCACCTTATTAAACAGGCTTGTAAAACCTCTTGAAGTGATGTCTGAAAGTTGGAGCGAATCAGCTAAGAAATTATAGCTCATAGAAGAAGAGAAGCTGTCAATTATTTTCACCTTCTTTACTTTTTCTAATGATGGATCCCAGATTTTAGCCTCTAAGTTTTGGCCTAAAGAAAAGTTAATAGCACCCGATTCACGAATGTCTGTAGGGGTAAACCGATTGAGCTCCCAAGGATTCCACGAAAGCGACTCATCACTTAACACAGCGATTTGAGAACGAGTACGCTCAGGGGTGTAGCTCATAGAAACGCTTGGAGACAATACGTGTCTCAGGGCTTTTAAACGACGCTTTTCCGCAAAAGTAAACATTCCATAAAATCTTGTATTTGCACTTATCGAAGCGCTCCAATTCCTGTCAGTCATTATTCCGGGAATCGTATCTGTCTGCTCAATTAAATTACCTTCGATATCATATAATAGAGATTTAGAAAGCTCCGAAAACCCCATAAATTCATCATACTGAAATGATGGAGCAAAGGTGATAAAACCAAGTGAACCACTAGACGAAGCAGAAATACTGTGCTTAAGGCCGCTCTTAATTTCCAAAGACGAAAAATCTAAAGATGCTAGAGAGGAGTCAGGGATTTGGGCTACATTTTCAAAACGCGAGCTATAGCTCATGGAAACTCCGTCTAACACTTTACTCCTGCCTTTATCTAAATTCAATAAATCACTTATAGACCTACGACTCATGGTAAGAGTTGCAGAAGGTAAAGTCATGGACACATTACCAGTAAGAGAGTTTTGTGAATGTCTGGCGCTTGTTGTAAGTGAAAATGGAGATCTAGGAGAAGTATAACTCCATTGCAAACTGGACTGGAAGGTGTTAGACAGGAATTCTTCCATACTGGAATTTAAGTTTTCTTGGAAAATGTCCGAAGAACCGAAATTCAGAGATGCTGAAAATCTTTGGTTGGGTCTTGACCTTGTGTCTTGTGTATGATTCCACCTCACGAAGAAGTTGTTTTCTTTTGCAAATCCAGGTAGACCTTCAAACCCAGACATCCTTTTGTTATAGCTAAGCGTGAAATTTCCGCTTGATTTATACCTGTAATTGTATTGTGAGATATTCTTCATAGCCCATGTACCACCCGAGTATATATCGAAAAGGAGTCTTGTATCCCAATGCTCTCCTAAGGGTAAATAGTATCCTAAATCCTTGAGGAAAAATCCCAACGTCCCACCATCTCCATAACTGGGAAGAAGGATTCCATGAGATCTCTTTTCTTGATTTAAAGGAAACCATGCGAAAGGTAGCGCT
>JABISU010000118.1 GCA_018700255.1 Flavobacteriales bacterium
GAAACTATTCAAACCGATTGGAAATCAGCACTAAAGGGATATGAAGAATATCTAGCTCTTGAAAGAGGGCTTAGTGAAAATTCAATCTTAGCTTATATGAGGGATATTCGTCAGTTTGCAAAACTGATTGAGACAAACGAAGGTCTTACAAACCCTGCCTTAATAAATATCACACATGTTGAGGGTTATTTGTCTTATTTATTTGACAATGGTTTAGCTAAAAACAGCCAAGCCCGAAAACTAAGTGGTGTTAGGAGTTTTTGCAAATTCCTAAGAATAGAGGGGATCATGGATATTAACCCTATTGAATTAATAGAGGGTCCGAGACCTGAGAGAAAGCTTCCTGATGTATTGACTGTGGAGGAAATTGAACGGCTCATCTCATCAATAGACATGAGCCGAAAAGAAGGCGTCAGGAATAAAGCAATGCTTGAAGTACTATATAGTTGCGGGCTCAGAGTCAGTGAATTAACTTCATTAAAAATGTCCAGAGTGGATCTGATTGATGGATTAATTAGGGTAGTGGGTAAAGGGAATAAAGAAAGAGTTATCCCCATAGGCAACCAAGCTTGTGACGCAATTGATGATTACCTCTCTCATTACAGATCTGAGATCACACCATCCCACGGATATGAAGACATCTTGTTTATGGGTAAAAAAGGCGTCGAATTAACGCGTCAAATGGTATTTACACTTATTAAAAGAAGTGCTATAGCAGCTGGAATTAAAAAGAAGGTAAGCCCACACACTTTTCGACACAGTTTTGCGACACATCTTATTGAAGCTGGGGCTGATTTAAGAGCTGTACAAGAAATGCTTGGACATGCGCAAATAACTACAACAGAGATCTACACACACCTAGATAAGCAATACTTAGAAGAGCAGGTCACTATGTACCACCCACGAGCTCTCGCTACTTCTGAAGTGTGATTGCCTTAAGCTAAATTCTACCCCCTTACGAGCTTACGGTATTTAATCCTTTTAGGGCCGTTGTCACCTAGTCTTTTCTTCTTATTCTCTTCATAGTCAGAATAAACACCTTCGAACCAGACGACATTAGAGTCTCCTTCAAAGGCGAGAATGTGTGTACAAATACGATCTAAAAAATAACGATCGTGGGATATTACAACTGCACAACCAGCAAAAGCGAGTATCCCTTCTTCTAAAGCTCGTAAAGTGTTAACATCTATATCGTTAGTCGGCTCGTCTAGAAGTAATACATTAGCTTCCGTTTTGAGCGTCATAGCTAAGTGAAGACGGTTTCTCTCTCCACCTGAAAGGACTTTGCATTTCTTTTGCTGGTCTGGACCATTGAAGTTGAAGCGGCTTACATAAGCACGAGAGTTGACTAATTCTCCCCCTATTTCAATATGTTCATTCTTGCCTGAAACGACTTCCCAAACAGTAGCTTCGGGATCTATGTCTTTGTGGGTTTGGTCTACATAACCAATTTCGACAGTGTCACCTAAAGAAAGATCTCCCTTATCCGGTGTTTCCTCTCCCATAATCATCTTAAACAAAGTTGTTTTACCAGCACCGTTAGGACCTACAATCCCAACAATTCCAGCGGGAGGTAGCTCGAAAGTCAACCCATCAATGAGAAGCTTATCTCCAAATGATTTCTGAAGATTTTTCACTTCAAGAACTTTATTCCCGAGACGCGGCCCGTTAGGAATCGGAATCTGTAGGCGGATGTTCTTTGCCTTAGATCCGTCAGAAAGCATAATTTCATAGTTCGAAATACGAGCTTTATTTTTCGCACGACGGCCTTTGGGACTTGTTCTAATCCACTCAAGCTCTTTATCTAATTCCCTTTTTCGTTTACTTTCTTGCTTTTCCTCTATGGCTAAGCGCTTGGTTTTCTGCTCTAACCAGTTTTGGTAATTCCCCTCATAAGGGATACCCTCTCCCCTATCTAATTCTAGAATCCAACCAGCTACATTATCTAAGAAATATCTATCGTGGGTAACGCAAAGAACCGTTCCTTTATACTGCTCTAAATGTTGCTCAAGCCAGTCTATAGACTCCGCATCCAAGTGGTTAGTAGGTTCGTCGAGGAGCAGCACGTCTGGCTGCTTGAGAAGCAGTCTGCAAAGAGCAACACGGCGGCGTTCACCACCAGAAAGCTCAGAGATCTTTTGAGTGTCTGGAGGGCAGCGCAGCGCATCCATAGCAATACTCAACTTCGTGTCTAATTCCCAAGCATCAAGGGCATCAATTCTGTCTTGGACTTCAGCCTGGCGATTTATTAACGCCTCCATTTTCTCAGTAGAGTTTAAAATCTCCTCATCCATAAACTTTGCGTTTATTTCCTCAAACTCAGCGAGAGTATCCACAATCTCTTGCGTTCCCTCCTCCACTATCTCTCTTACTGTCTTCGATTCATCTAGATCAGGTTCCTGAGGTAAATACCCCACTGTGTATCCTGGAGCCCAAACTATATCACCTCTAAACGACTCATCTAACCCAGCTATAATCTTCATCACAGTTGACTTACCTGAGCCATTCACTCCAATAATTCCAATTTTCGCTCCATAGTAAAACGAAAGATAAACGTCTTTTAAAATGTGTTTTCCAGTAGGTGTTTCTTTATTCACCTTCACCATTGAAAATATCACTTTCTTATCGTCGGCCATATCTTTTGAGTTTGATTAGAGTTATTCTTTTCACAAAGCACAAAGGTACTTAACAACCCCTCATGCTATCCCTTTTTAAAACTGCTTATTACAAGCAAAAGAATAATCGATTGTAATAAAATCAGAAAGTAATGGAGTATGGTTATCTGCTCCTTAGGATCTTCTATTTCTAAGCCCATATCTAGCACTCTGTAAAACAAAAATGACGCCCCCAGACCCACTAAATATCCTATCTGCTTATTGACATCAATCTTACTTAGCAAATCCTTTCTATGCGTCACAAGAGTTTCTGCTCTAACTAAATATCCTCCAAAAATGAAGGTTAGTTGATATCCACAGTAAATCAACAAGGCTGAGGTAAGACTGAATTGTAAAACTAAAAAGGTTAAAACGGTAAGAAGCATAATAGATTCAACGAGCATAGATATCCAATAAAAGCTCCTAATATTCAAGAGCTTTTCGTAAAATTTTGCAACTACAATCATCCCTACAGCTAATACCATGCCTCCAACAGAATAAACCTCAGGATCTAACGGTTCATATATTTTAAAGAGAATCCCAATTGACAACCCTGTAAATGAAGAATTAAAAAGCTTATAAATCAGGAAATTCTTTTCAACTAATTGCATTGACCATCTATTTTTCAGGAATGTCGTAGCAACAAAGGTACTCTTGAAGGGACTTTCTTGATTACCTTCGAAGCATGGCAATAAATTCGGATTTAGAGCGCAACAAAAACGAAGACCGCATGAGGCTTCTTGTTGCTGGTTTAGATAGAAAACTAGACCAAATCAAGAAAGGAGGAGGAGTAAAGCGTATAGAAAAAGAACACGCAAAGGGAAAATTATCAGCAAGAGAAAGGCTAGCTAAACTGTTTGACAATAACTGCGAACGATTTGAAATAGGTGCTTTAGTTGGAGATGGGATGTACGAGGAATACGGAGGATGTCCTTCTGGTGGGGTAGTTGTTGAGGTGGGGAGAATACATGGAAAACAATGTATCGCGGTAGCGAATGATGCAACAGTAAAAGCCGGAGCTTGGTTTCCGATTACAGCTAAAAAGAATCTACGCGCTCAAGAAATAGCTTTAGAAAATAGGCTGCCTATAGTATATCTTGTAGATAGCGCTGGGGTTTTCCTTCCTCTCCAAGATGAGATTTTCCCAGATAAAGAACATTTCGGGAGGATGTTTAGAAATAACGCCAAACTATCGAGTGCTGGGATACCGCAAATTGCTGCAGTCATGGGGTCCTGCGTCGCTGGGGGAGCATACCTACCTATAATGAGTGACGAATCTCTAATCGTTGAAGGCACAGGATCTATTTTCCTTGCTGGAAGCTACTTAGTTAGAGCTGCAATAGGTGAAGATATAGACAATGAAACACTTGGCGGATCAACAACTCATTGCGAAATAAGCGGAGTAATAGACTACCCTTGCAAGGATGATGATGATGCATTAAAAAAGATTCGAGACCTAGCTTCTCATTGGAATCCCACAACCAATGCCGCAAACTTTTCCAGATCAAAACCTAAGAAGCCTTCAGGCTATTCTATTTCTTCCATATTGCCTGAGTCAAGAACGCAACCCTACCCTTCCCACGACCTGATAGATGCATTGATTGATGAGGGATCATTTACTGAGTATAAAAAAACATTTGGGAAAACCCTGATATGTGGGTATGCAAGAGTTGATGGATGGAGTGTGGGGATTGTATGCAATCAAAGGATGACAGTAAAATCAAAGAAAGAAGGCTTACAGTTTGGTGGTGTGATTTATTCTGATAGCGCGGATAA
>JABISU010000103.1 GCA_018700255.1 Flavobacteriales bacterium
AGTAGCGTACCATCTCGTTGCACAGTCTAAGTGATGGCTACCTCCCATGGGATCGTCCGTTCTTCCAAGCATAGCCTCATCGCGAAGGATGTGTTGGATATTTCTAGACCAACGTATAGCCTGCTCGCTTGCAACGGTGTCATCTTCAGCAGGGGAAATAAAATCGTGGCGTCTCACCTCAATACCGTCAGCCCCGCCAAGTACAGCTCCGTATGCCATTAAAGTATGTCGAAGAAGATTATCTTCGATTATATCGCTTACTCCATAAATAGAGGTGGTGCGAGATTCTATCCACAAGGGAGCAGATTCTGGATCACATCCGAGTTCTTCAATCATGGTTGCAAATGCAACTCTAAGACCGCGAATAGCAGCGGCGGTAGAGATGATATCTGTTGTGCTCGCGAGGCGAATTGTGCAACGGGAGGCGGCCTCGTTTAAGGTTTGGCCTGAAGAAAGGAGAGTCTGAATACCCCACTTAGCTGCATTTATAGAAAGAGCGATCGCATCGAGAGGCAACATCCCTCTGTCCTGCCAAACCGAAGCGTCCACTCCCCATGTCGAGAAATTTGGGAAGGCAGCGTTCCAAGCTTCTACATGGCGGAGGAATTTCGAAGGATCAGCCTTAGGTAGTTCACGACCTAGATCCCAAGTAGAGGAACCATGCATGTTTTCACGCGACTCTCCAGCCCATTTCACCACTGCCCGTAGTGCGCCCACAGTCTCATACCCATCTATATGGAGGGAAACCATTTCTGGATTCACTTCAGAAAGCATATCCCGAAGAGCTTTACCATCAGCCAAATGGGCATCTGTCCTAACACTCTCAACTCCATGGGCAAGCCCTATCATCAAGGATTTCTTAGTAGAAAACGTCGATGCAATTTCCCAAGCGTGTCCTAAATCGGATCTTAAAGAAACGTGTTTAGAAGGCAGAATTAAAGGACGATCAGGATCAGGGACAAGCATAGGTAAAGGCATGCCGTCAAATCGAGGGCATTCTAAATCGCTAAGACTCTTACCCTTTAAAGAAGCCTCAGCTTTCTCTCTCCACTTTGAGTAGTCAACACCAATAAAATTTCCCGAATTCTTTTTCACGTTGTAAAAATACATAAGTAAAGGGGTTCAAGAGTAGATTTGTTTTATGGGAAAACCTCCTCCACGCAGAAAGGCTATTTTTCTTGATAGAGACGGAATTATCAACCACGACCCGGGTGATTACACTAGAAACATAAGTGAATTCACTCTACTACCCTCCGTGCTTGATTCTTTGAAAATACTTGTGGAACGGGGCTTCGTTTTAATCCTCATCACGAACCAAGGCGGAATTGCTAAAGGGATTTACTCTCACGAAGATGTCTTTGAAATCCACACATATTTGAAAGATCTATGTATAAAAAATGGCACCCCTATCTTAGACATCTACTACAGCCCACACCACGAAATAACGGGCAAATCGCTGAGTCGCAAGCCTGGGTCTATGATGATAGAGAGAGCAGTTGCTAGGTATAACATTGACCCTGAGATATCGTGGATGGTGGGAGACAAGCAACGTGATCTAGATTGCGCTTCCCCCCTTGGAATTCCAGGTGTTCTGATACCCACAAATGAACCGTTACAAAATTTTCTGCACTTACTCGTTTAACTCTCTATAGCCTCTAATTTTACACAATGCACAAACCGCATAAATATTTAGTTGACGGAGTTATTACTGAAGTTAATTCTATGCCAAACGGCTATAATTCTCGCGGTTTTCTTTACGCCGATGGTTTTTTTGAGACACTCAGAATCATCGATGGTAAGATTCCTCTTTTAGACCTTCACTTTGGGAGAATCACTGATAGCCTTGCAACGTATAAACTCAAGTCACCCGACAGCTTATATCTGCCTGAATTAGAATCGTCTATTTTGAATTTCGCCGCTTCAGTGGGGCTTGAGAACCATGGGCGAGTACGGATGACAGTATATCGCTCTGGAAATGGGAAATACTTACCTCAGTCCAATACAGCAAGCTGGTTAGCAACTATTGAAAGACCTTCAACGGACAAGTTTGAGCTTAATGAGAAGGGGCTAAGTATAGGGATTTTTGAGGAGTTTTCTAAAACAGTTGATAAATTTTCAAACTTTAAAAACCTCAACTGCCAAATTTCAATTCAAGCTTCTATATTCGCACAAGAGAAGAAATTTTGCGACGTCCTTGTTTTAAATTCAAATCGCGAAATTATTGAATCTACAAACTCAAATATATTTCTCGTAAAAGATGGTGCTCTTTATACACCTAAGCTTTCAGCCGGTCCAGTTGGTGGAGTTATGAGAGCCGCAGTAATCAATCTCGCTATTGAACTCGGTGTGAAGGTTTATGAGTGTAACCTTCATGCACATGAACTACTTAAAGCTGACGAGGTCTTTTTAACGAATGCCGTTTCTGGAATTAAGTGGGTAGCAAGCTATAGAACTAAGAGGTACTTCAACAATACTGCCAACACACTTTTAAAGGCGTTCAACTCGCGGATCTAAGATTCCATAGAGAATATCAACTCCAACATTTACTAAGACAAAAATCGTTGAGATTACAAGGGTACATCCCATTACAATGGGGAGATCGCCCCTTTCAAGAGCGTTAAACATTAAAAGTCCCATTCCTTTCCAGCCGAAAACGAACTCGACGAAGACTGCTCCCGCGAGCATGGAAGCGAACCAACCACTGGTAGCGGTAAGGACAGGATTGAGCGAGTTTCTCAGAACGTGGCGAAATAAGATGCGCGATTGAGATAGGCCTTTAGCTCTAGCGGTTCTAATATATGGCTGGGATAAAACCTCTAGGGCGGAGTTGCGAGATAGCTGTATGATTACAGCGAGGGGCCGTATTCCAAGAGTAAATGCGGGTAGGATTAGATGGGCCCATGCGAGTCGCGGGCCTTCAAATGGGTCAACTATTATCATTCCACCTGTCATGGGTAATTGGGTATAAGAATGCAGAACGTAACCGAAAAGCCAAGCTACGAGAATGGCGACAACGAAACTCGGAGCGCTCATCCCTAGGGCGCAAACGGAAAGCACCAAATCTCCTATTTTAGAGTTAGGATATAAAGCCAGAGAAAGGCCTATCGCTATCCCAAATAGAGTTGCGAAAAACATCGCTACTGTTGCAAGAATTAAAGTAGCTGGAAGTGCGTCTTTGATGGATTCCGTAACAGGTCTATCAGTTAAATAGCTCGAACCTAGATCTCCCATTACAGCACTAGAGATGAAATTTATGTAGCGTGAATGTATAGGCTGGTCGAGTCCGTGCTTATGTCGAAAAGCCTGGACTACTGATTCACGCTCTGCTTGGCCAGCGAGTTCTCGAGCTGGGTCAGGAACGAAAGAAAAAATAAAGAATACGAGAGTGACAGTTCCAAGTAGGACACCTAGTCCTTGAAATAGTCGCTGGAGTATAAAACGCACCTTGTATTGTGCTTTATGGTAGATTTACAAAGTCGGAAAACGTCGGAATGTCACGCCATGACCACTTACCCTCCACTACACCATCCTTGATTAGGACGAGGCCAGGATTTGATCGAATCACAATCTTTAGCTCGATTTGGTCACATGTAAGAAACTCGTACGGAGCAGAGTATTCCGTCGCAAATGCGCTGTTGAAATCTGCACCTGCATTTGTGAGTCCATAAAACGTAATGCCTTCTTTTTGAGCTGCGTCAGCAAGGGCATTAAATTCCTCTTGACCTGGAGCACCGGCTTCAGCAACCGCATCGAGATCTTTAGAAATATAGAAGAACGTGTAACCTTTTTTTGATAGAATCTCATCTGTAAGATCATCACCTGCTGTATTTTCCATAATAAGATCCATTATTCGTGGCTCGTAACCGTCAGATATTTTCACTTCTGCCCCTTCGTATGAAACGATTTCATAAGTTGATACAAATGAATCGACATTATATACCTTCAAGTAATCAGAACTTAAGACAACGGTGTCAAGGCCAGTTAAAATGTTCTTGAAAGTGTATTCCGTAGCATAAACCGGAGCATCTAAACCTATTTCATCAGCTGAGAGACGGTTTTGAATTATGCTTTCACCAACAGCGTAGGGGCGATAATCCTTTAAAGGGAGATCGGTAATTGTTTTAATTTGGACTAAACCAGCAACAAGAACCACTGAGGCAGCCATAATCCACTCAAATTTAGGGTGGTTAACGCGGCGGCGAACCATTGAAGCAGCAAGTAAAAGCAATGTCAAGTAAAGAACCGGGAAATTCCAGTCTAACATCATGTATCCGAAGAGGAATGTCAGAACGAGGGCTCCTGTGTACAAAATCATAGAAGTATTGCTTTCGTTGAGCTGAATTTTATTACGGAAAGCAGCAATGGCGATAGGGATTATGAAAATAAGGAGGAAGATATCTTTGAGGAAGCTTTGGTGTGCAGTAAGAGGAATGGCATTTCCGAAACATCCACATTCAAGAACGCATTGATTCGCTATTTTTATGATTTCTCCATCAGCATCGGTTATCATTTTCATACCAAAAGGATCGCATGTAGCCGTGTACCAAGTGAGCCAAGTGAAGAAAACCATCATCACCATAGTTAGAACGGATGTAAGCTTAGGTAGAGCGCCGACAAGGAGTGCAATTCCTAAGAGAATCTCAGCAATACAAACGAATATAGCTATCTGTAAAGCGTATGGGGTTAGGTATTCTAAGTTGAGGGCACCTGGCTCGAAATACTCTTCTAGTTTATACATAAATCCGAGAGCATCGTTCGACTTAATAAGTCCAGAAACAACAAATAACGCACCTACGAACATTCTGCTAAATAGAGTAAGACCGTGAGAGAGTTTAGAAATATTCATTTTTTTTCTTTTAACTTATCTAGCTACTTTTTGTTCTGAAAGTAAAATAAGTGCGAAGAGGGCGTAGTTCGCGATATCCATATAGTTCGCGTCTATTCCTTCAGATACAATAGTTTTACCCTGGTTGTCTTCAATTTGTTTAACGCGCAGAAGTTTCATTAATATAAGATCCGTGAGAGAGCTAACACGCATATCTCGCCATGCCTCACCGTAATCGTGATTTTTATTGAGCATAAGCGCACGGGTTTTCACAGCTGCATTTTGAAATCTTTCGTTAGCCTCTTCGGCGGGAAGATCTAAAGTATAGTCAGATGGTAATTCAAGTTGAACTAAAGCCATCAAGCTGTAGTTAACAATTCCAATAAATTCAGGTGTAATACCTTCATCAACTTTAGCTTCTTCAACCTCTTGAATGGTGCGGATGCGGTTCGCCTTAATAAAGATTTGGTCTGTCAGTGAGGAAGTACGCAAAATCCTCCAAGCCGTGCCATAATCGGATGTTTTATTCTTGAATAGCGACTCGCACTGGTTGAGCGCGTTGTCATATTTATCGATAGTATGTGATAGATCCTCCATAAATTACAATAATTCTCCTCAGGTTGAATAACTTGCGCCAAGTTACGATGAGAGATATCACTTACATAGATAAATTTCGTGAAGGATTGCAAAATTTTCACAAGTCTTCAGATGTGGGCATAATGGGGATTTTAAATGTTACACCGGATTCGTTTTATGACGGTGGAGTCAACTTATCCGTCGATGCAGCTATCGCTTCTGGCCTGAAAATGAAAAGAGACGGTGCTGATATTATCGACATAGGTGGGGCATCTTCTCGTCCGGGCTCACAGTCAATAAATGCTTCTGAAGAGTGGGCTAGAGTCGAGCCAGTTATACATGGACTATTAGACTCGGCCCCAGAAATGAATATCAGTATTGACACTTATAGAGCTGAAGTAGCCCGCAAAGCCGTAGAAGCTGGTGCTGTACTTATTAATGACATCTCAGCAGGTTCATTAGACCCCGAATTACTTTACGCAGCAGGTGAAGCTGACGTGCCATACGTTCTTATGCACATGAGGGGTCGACCTGACAACATGCAGATTGACCCTAGTTATAGAGATGTCGTGAGTGAAGTCAAGGAGTGGTTTAAACTGAAGATTGCTGAATTATCAGAAGCGGGTGTGAATGATGTGATTATAGATCCTGGATTTGGATTCGGAAAAAGACAAGAAGACAACTATGCGCTTTTAAATAATCTGAGTGAGTTTTCGGAATTAGATCTCCCTATTCTAGTAGGGATTAGCAGAAAGTCAATGATATACAATGCTCTTGATTGTAAGCCATCAGAAGCGCTTAATGGAACTACGGTGAATCATGCTTGGGCCTTAGAAAGAGGCGCCTCCCTCCTGCGTGTTCATGATATTCGAGAGGCTCGTGAAGTAGTGGTACTTCATCACCATCTTTGTAACGTGAAATCTATAGAAAAAGAAAAGTGAATTTCCTCCTCGAATATTGGGAAGCGGTATTTCCGTTGGTGCAATTTGGTGCACGCATACTTGATATAATTCTGGTGGCTGCTATTGTGCTTTGGCTTTATAGGCTGACAAAAGGGACTCAAGCTATACCAGTTTTCATGGGACTTCTAGCGATTTACCTAATATGGAAAGTCGTATCTCTTGCGGGTTTACCTGTCCTAGCTGAACTTCTGGGGCAATTCATAGGGGTAGGAATTATTGCTGTAATCATAGTTTTCCAACAAGAACTACGTCAATTTCTATTCTCAATCGGAGATAGAGCGAATATTGACAAACCTAAAAAGTGGTTAAATAAAATAATTTCTATTCGACATGAAGATCG
>JABISU010000175.1 GCA_018700255.1 Flavobacteriales bacterium
CGAGACATACTTGCCAGCGTAATGGAAGGTTCAAAAAAACATCTATAAAGAGATAAATATGACAGAAATTGTTTTAGGCTACTTCCCTAATCTTAGTGATACTCAACGAAAACAATTTAAAATTCTTGCGCATAGTTTTCCAGAATGGAATAATAAAATAAATTTAGTGTCCAGAAAAGACATGGACGAATTTCAAGAGCGACATGTTCTTCACAGCCTTGCAATTTACAAAGCAATGAAATTTGCTCCTGGCTCAAGAATTTTAGATGTCGGAACTGGTGGCGGTTTGCCGGGGATTCCATTAGCCATCTTGATGCCAGAAGTGAACTTTGTTTTATGTGATAGTACTGGAAAGAAAATAAAAGTAGTTCATGCGTTGGTGGAGGAGCTGGATTTGAAAAACGTCGAGGCTATTCACTCAAGAGCTGCTGACATCCCTGGTAAATTTGATTTTGTTGTAAGCCGTGCTGTGGCAAGACTTTCAAAGTTTATTCCTTGGGTGGAAAATAAAATTCATAAAAGAAGTCTTAACCCTTGGCCCAACGGGATTCTATATTTAAAAGGAGGTGACCTACAAGCTGAGTTAGATGAGGTCACAAGGACTACTGAAATTATTCCAATTTCTCAATACTTCAACGAAGAGTTTTTCGAAACCAAAGCGGTTGTTTACGTGACCCTTTAGTAATGTTCCTACAAGTTCAATAGTTTGTAAAAGAAGAAAAGACCCACCTCTGGGTCTTTTCTATACCTGCAAGAAAATTGAAACCAACATAGTCATTGACCATGTTACCTATTAGACGTGACAATTTCCAAGGGGTTGCCTTTTTTATAAAAAAATAATTTTATATTTCGATTTTGCTATAAAACCTATAGCCTACGCCCCTTACAGAGTGAAAATAAAGAGGTGATTTGGGGTTGGGCTCAAAATATTTCCTAAAAGAAAGAAGATAATTATCAATTGTGCGCGTGTTGGGATAAACTGAATACCCCCAAATAGTTTCTAAAATCTCTTCTCTGCTGACCACCTCTCCATTTTTAGAAGTTAAAAGCCTAAGTAGCATTATCTCTCTTTTAGAGATTTTCTTTATCTGCCCATCATGAGTTACTATTGAATACTGATCAAACCTTATCTCACCTTTCCCAATTTTTAAAACATCTAAATCGAGAGCAACTCCTACAGCACCGTAATCTGATGATCGCTTAGATTGCTCTATTAATCTTGCCATCCTTAGAAGCAATTCATCAACACTAAACGGTTTACCCAGATAATCATCAGCTCCTAAAAGAAGTCCTTCAAGTCTTTCTGGGCCAGAATTCTTAGCTGTAAGAAAAAGAATGGGCATTTTGTGCCCCTCCACTCTTATGGTTGAACATACTTGAAACCCATCCATTACAGGAAGCATCACATCTAAAATTACCGCATCAATTCGCTGACTTCTAACTACTTCAATCGCCTCTACACCATCATCAACAGCCACGACATGATAGCCTTCAGCTTTAAGATTCATTACTAACATCTTTTGAAGAGATGAATCATCTTCAACAACAAGTATTCTGTTAGCTTTTTCAGACATTTGCTAATTAGATTTGCGTAATATTTTAGAGATACAAATTTACAAGGATTACATCAATGATTAACGAACAAGATTTCAATAAAGACTTCGGCAAAGGAACTATAGGCGAAGTTCTTGGTATTGAAATAACTTCTGTTGAAGAGGGAATCGTGAAAGGAAAGATGCCTGTTGATTTTAGAACTCACCAACCATATGGGATGCTACATGGTGGAGCAAGCGTCGTTCTCGCTGAAACCCTCGGTTCTATAGGTTCTCATTTATTAGTGGAAAAACAGGGGAAAGCTGCTGTCGGGTTAGAGGTAAATGCAAATCACCTTAAGAGCATTCGATCAGGATGGGTTTTTGGTGAAGCTAGGATAGTTAAGAAAGGGGGAAGAGTACATGTTTGGTCTATAGAATTGAAGGATAAAGAGGGGGAATTAATCTGCACTTCAAGACTCACCGTAATGATTGTCACTTTATGATTGTTGCTCGTGTATGGTGGAGCCCCCCAGGAAGTGATGAAGTGTATACTATTGAGCCTTCCCAAGGTGGAACTTCTTGCTTCAGGTTTACTCCTTTTAGCAGCTCTGATAAACACCCTTCGATAGAAATAAAAGGGCATGTTATTTCTTCTGAAGCTCCAATACCTGGTACGATTACGGTCACTAAACCTTTTGATAATTTCTCTACAGACAAAGCTTCTCATTTGAATTCCGTGACAAAAGCGATTTCTCAAATCTCAGATGGCACTTTAGAAAAAGTTGTGGTCGCAAGAATCAAGTCAATCATTTCAGACTCTACACCTGAAGTCACATTTAAGTTGAAATGTAAGAAACACCAGGATGCATTTGTTTATTTGATTGATCATCCAAGTTGTGGAGTTTGGTGTGGAGCTTCACCCGAATTACTTGTCGCATCAAGTGACAACAGAGTGGAAACAGTTTCGTTAGCAGGAACGCGAATAATTGTAAATGGTAATTCTACCAATGATTGGACGACCAAAGAAAGACATGAGCAATCTCAAGTTACAGACTATATTAAATCTATTTTAGAGGATTACGGAGCATCTGAGATGAGTATA
>JABISU010000130.1 GCA_018700255.1 Flavobacteriales bacterium
ACTATTATGCAGCAATTCAAATTGGTGCTATAGATGCAGTTATTAAAACTGGAGAAAAACACACAATACATTTGGGGGCTAGATTTGCGTCGTTTGGCCGATTCTCCGGCTATGATGTTTCTGGTTGGCCTACAGGTGATTTTTCCGGTGGAGATTATGTGTTGCAATCTGGAATTAAATGGGAATTAGATTCTGTTTGGTCTATAGGAATAACAGGGTGGGGAGGATTTAGGAACTTAGCTTTAGAAAATGCTGGGATTTTAGGAATTGATGCGGCTGTTATAGGACGTTGGCCGGATAGGAATTTTGCTGCTGGCGTCTTACTTTCAGGGTTTGGAAGACAATTCGCAGGAACTGGCAGTCAACCCGTAGGAGCTATGCCTATAAATTTTCAGATAGGCTTCACAAAAGGATTCGAAAATGCACCATTTCAATTGTATCTAAAAGCCCAAAATTTAGAGCATTGGGAACTTGCACCAGAGGGAATTTATGAGGATGGTATTGACCCTCTAACAGGTGAGATTATACAAAACACCACCTGGGAATTTGGTGATCAATTTATGAGACATATAAGCGCTGGAGTTGAAATTAATCTCGGAAGTGGGTTAGCTGCTCAGTTTGGTTACGACCATAGAAGGCGAATAGAAATGGTGTCTATGGGAAGGAAGGGGACAAATGGATTTTCTATGGGAGTACATCTAAGAATTAGAGAAACGGATATAGGTTTAGCAAGAAACACATACCATTTTGCTGGATCATCTACACATCTTTCAATAGCAATTGCACTTCCTGGCTAATTTAGGTGAATGATTAAAGTTGGGTGATTATCTTCGGACCATGGCAAAACATCGTATTACCATAGCAATTGACGGACACTCTTCTGCAGGGAAGAGTACAATGGCGAAAGCTATAGCTAAGGAATTAAACTATGTTTACATTGATACCGGAGCCATGTATAGAGGAGCGACACTCTTTGCAATGAAGGAAAGGCTTATTAAAAGCAAAATTATTGATACCTCTGAACTTGAACAAGCCTTAGAAAGGTTGTATCTAAGTTTTCGTTTTAACCCAAGTACTGAATGTTCCGAAATGCATTTAAGTGGCGTAAATATCGAAAAAGAAATACGATCGATGGAAGTCGCTAACAATGTTAGTTTAGTAGCTAAGATTCCTGCTGTAAGAACTAAACTTGTAGCTATTCAAAGAAGATTAGCCGAAGGATCTGGAGTTGTCATGGACGGTAGAGATATTGGAACTGTAGTTCTTCCAAAAGCTGAATTAAAGTTTTTTATGACAGCAGACCCAGAAGTTAGAGCTTGGAGGAGACTTAAAGAGCTTAAAGAGCTTGGCAAAAAAGTGACTTATGATGAGGTGTTAGAGAATGTCCTCAATAGAGACCGTATCGATTCCGAGAGAGCTGTGGCACCACTAAAACAAGCAGAAGACGCTGTGGTTATTGACAATAGTAATCTTACCATGGAAGAGCAATACGTCTTTATGTTAAACCTCGCAAAAAAGAGAATGGAAGAGGTATGACGCCTAAAAAACTATTCCGAGATTTCCTCACAGTCATTGCGTGTTCATTTACCTATGTTAGCTGTGCTCAACAATCAGGCACTATTGAACAAGTTTCTAAGAAGATTGTTAGGCCAGCATTTTTAAATGTTGAGCTTGAATATATTGACAGCATACTATCGACTCTATCAATCGAGGAGCAAATAGCTCAACTTTTAATGGTTCCCATCTACTCTTATGCGGATAGAGCTGATTGGGATGAAGCTGAGAATTGGGTACAGGATTTAGGATTAGGAGGTGTTATATGCATGCAAGGGGGGCCTGAAAACCAAAGAATTAGAATTAGACGACTACAAGAACTTTCAGAAATCCCATTAATGGTAGCATCTGATGCTGAGTGGGGGTTGGGCATGAGATTAGATTCTACGAGAAGCTTTCCTAGAGCGCTCACACTGGGTGCGACGAGAGATGCAGAACTTGTAAGGCAATTCGGGCGCATTGTAGGCGAGTCACTGAGGAGCACAGGGGTTCAAGTGAATTTCGCACCTGTAGTAGATGTGAATTCTAACCCACTAAATCCCGTAATTGGAAGTCGGAGTTTTAGTGAAAATGTAGAGTTAGTGGGTGAGTTGGGGTTGGCATATGCTCTAGGCTTACAAGATGAATCCGTTCTCGCTACAGCAAAACATTTTCCTGGACACGGGGATTCAGATTCGGATTCACATAAAACACTACCTAGAATTTCAGGCGACCGCTCAAGATTGGATTCTGTAGAATTAGCTCCATTTCACAAATTGATAAATGGAGGTGTCGGGGCTATGATGATAGCTCACCTAGATGTTCCTGCCTTAGACAGCACAGAATCGCAACCCTCTACCCTCTCCCCTTCAATTGTCGACACCTTACTTCGTCAAGAACTAGGGTTTGAGGGACTGGCTTTTACTGATGCTCTTTCAATGAAGGGTTTTGTAGACTTTGCGGGAGATCGCCCTCGAGCTCGTGATGCTCTTATCGCAGGCAACGACATACTACTCTTCCCTGGAGACCCTGTAAAGGTGATTGAAGAAATAAAGAGTGCTGTCGAAAATGGGGAGATTGATTCGACTTTAATTACTTCGAAATGTCGAAGAGTTTTGCAAGTTAAGGTTTGGTCTAAAGCTGAAGAGGATATACCTCACTACGGAGAAAACTGGGAGCCTTCAAATGCAGAAGGAGTTCATAGAAAAATCTTGGAATCATCTATGACCTTACTGGAAAACAAGGGTGGGGTTCTTCCTTGGCTTCTACCTAAAGGACACATTACGGTGATCAATGTTGCGAACAAGTCATCATCGGGAGAACCATTCGTTGAACATCTGAGTAAGACCTTAGGACGGTCATATGAAATTGATTCGTTTGTGGTCGGGAAAGACGGAGCTAGTTGGGCTACAAGTGAAATTGGGCACTCTTGTGATGAAGCAGATCTGGTTATTGTAAACTTTCTTGAGACAAGCAATCAACCGTCGCGTAAATACGGAATATTAGACTCTGCTGTAAAAGAGTGCCATTCTAGAATATCTAAATCTAAATCTGACTCGCTCAACTTAACCAAATGGGCCGTAAATATATTTGCCAATCCATATGCACTTAATGACAATTGGGGGGAGATAAAGGGTCTGACTGACGTATTACTCTTAGCCTATCAAGATGATTACAGAACCCAAGAAGCAGCAGTCAATACTATTACAGGTGTGGGCTCAGCAAATGGGAAGCTACCTATAACTCCCATAGGATTAGATTTTCAAGAAGGGGACGGATTAGGCTTAGAAATTAAGGTCGGGGAGCGATTAGGTTGGGATAATGGAGCTTGCAGTGGAAGTTGGGGAGCTCATCTACAAATTGATTCTATCGTTAACGAGGCCATGGAAGCTGGTGCTTTCCCCGGATGTAGAGTTGTAGTAGCTCATAAGGGACGCGTTATGCACGATGGAGTCTACGGTACTACAGATGGGACCGTAAAAGTAGAGAAAGCCACTATATACGACTTGGCTTCAATAACAAAAATTGCTGCTACTACTCTATGCTTAATGGCAGAAGAAGAAGCTGATATGTTTGATGTCGACGAGCCGATATTAAAAAGACTAACTAATCTCGATACAACAGAGATAGGCACGAGGACCTTCAGGGAAATTCTTTCGCATCAGGCGGGATTATATCCATGGATTCCATTTTATTTAGAGACTCTAAGCGACTCTTTAAACCTACTTAGTAATAGACCTTTATGTGCTACAAATATTTGTATAAACCCTGAGCTTTTTATCTGTAAAGAGTTTATAGACACTATCTACAAAAGAATAATTACATCTGAATTAAGGCCCTCTGGCGATTATAGATATAGCGACCTCGGCTATTATCTAATCCATAAAATGCTGAATAGCACGTATGGTACAGACAATGCAATTGATTCTCTAGCTGCGGCTAAGTTTTACAATCCTATGGGATTATTCAGTATGGGGTTTAATCCATTAAATATTCCTGGAATTAACATTAGAGATATTGCTCCAACTGAAGTAGATACAATTTTCAGAAAGGGTACTATTCAAGGATATGTTCATGATCCTGGGGCGGCATTGTTTGGTGGAGTATGTGGTCATGCTGGGGTGTTTAGCGATGCTCATGATTTAGCGAGGTTAGGCCAAATGCTCTTAAATGGTGGCTCTTCTTTAGGTATTAATTTTTTCAATTTGAAAGAAAATACTATTAAAAACTGGACACAAAGAGCATTCCCGGAAGGGGATAACCGTAGAGGTATTGGGTTTGATAAACCAGCATTAGAGCACGATAATGGCCCAACGTGTAACTTCTCGAGTAAGTCTAGCTTCGGTCATTCAGGCTTTACAGGGACATTATTGTGGGTTGATCCTCAATACGATGTAGTTTATGTTTTCCTCAGTAACAGAACATATCCTGACTCTGAGAACTTAAAACTTATAACTATGGATGTTAGGACTGAAATTCAAAGGGTTATTATGGAACAGCTAAACACAACTTTGAGATGAAAATTGGAATGGTTTGCTATCCTACTTTAGGAGGAAGCGGG
>JABISU010000159.1 GCA_018700255.1 Flavobacteriales bacterium
AGGATCTGGAACAGTAATAATACCCAAGTTAGGCTCTATAGTGCAGAATGGGAAATTTGCACTTTGAGCCTTTGCATTTGAAAGACAATTAAAAAGTGTTGACTTTCCTACATTAGGAAGACCTACGATACCACATTGAAGAGCCATGATTGTATTCTTTATAAGGAATGCAAATGTAGAAAATTAACCTCTCAACGATTTACAAAACTTTATCCACAATTTAAGAATGCGAATCTTAGAGTAGGTACTTTCGCAGAGCAAGTATAAGCACATCAAATATAATCATGAGCACACAAGCTACCCCCGCAATTTGTTCCCAAGTTAGACGCGATATAGTTCGCATGGTACACGCTGTTTCTTCTGGTCATCCCGGTGGTTCACTTGGATGCGTTGAACTCCTTGTAAGACTTTACTTTGAGGAAATGAATCTTGACGCTGAAAATTTTACAATGGATGGAAAGGGTGAGGATTTATTCTTTTTGTCTAATGGACACATCTCCCCTGTTTGGTATAGCGTCCTCTCTCGCAGAGGGTTTTTTGCAACTGAAGAACTTGCAACATTCCGCAAAATTAATTCTCGTCTTCAAGGTCATCCCGCAATTGAAGAAGGCCTTCCTGGCATCAGAATAGCATCAGGGTCTTTGGGACAAGGATTAAGCGTGGGGATAGGAGCTGCGACTACTAAGAAACTCGCTGGAGAAAAAACCTGGGTTTACACTCTTCACGGAGATGGAGAATTACAAGAAGGTCAGATTTGGGAAGCGGCAATGTATGCAGCTCACAACAAAGTAGATAATATTATAAGTTTCGTCGATTGCAACGGTCAACAAATTGACGGCTCTACAGATGATGTTCTTTCCTTAACTGACCTAGGAGCTAAGTGGACTGCATTTGGTTGGAGAGTATTAAAATGCGATGGACACGACTTAGAAGACATTGGAAGAGTAATCGCAGAAGCTAAATCTCATTCGGGAAGTGGCGTGCCAAATGTTGTACTCATGAAAACAGAAATGGGTAAAGGTGTGGACTTTATGGAAGGAACACACAAGTGGCACGGCATCGCTCCCAATGATGAGCAACTCGCTGACGCACTTTCTCAACTCGAAGAGACGTTAGGAGATTACTAAAGAGTGGTTCCGCAGCCTACATATAATTATTCTTCTATCCTGAGTGTATTAGCATTTGCTATATTCTCAGTCTCTTTAGCTGCTCCTTTTTCAGCTCAAACAAATACTGCAACGCTTACTGTAGAATCCTCAACGGGTAACAAAGCAAGCGATGATGGTCCCACAAGAATACTTTTCGTTTTTGATGCCTCAAATAGTATGAATGCTTTTTGGAGTGGGGAAAGAAAAATGGTTCTGGCCACAAGGTTACTTTCTAAATCTTTAGCATCTCTATACGGGACAGCAGATTTAGAATTGGGGCTAAGAGCTTATGGGCATGGCACGAAGCACATTGAAGGCCAACAAGACTGTGATGATACTGAACTTATTGTACCTATTAAAAAAGGTACTAACCTATTAATAAAGCAAGAACTCGGTAGACTTAGAGCTCAGGGAACTACACCTATCGCTAGATCTTTAGAGAAGTCAGCTGGAGATTTTCCTTCTGAACCCGGAAGGAACATAATCATCCTTATTACCGACGGTATAGAGGCATGTGATGAAGATCCATGTGCAGTAAGCAGAATGCTTCAATCAAAAGGCATCGTTGTTAAACCTTTTATTATAGGAATAGGAATTGACGATAATCACAAGGAATCACTCCGTTGCGTGGGTAACTTCTATGATGCAACGAATCCTGAAGTTTTTGAAACTGTTTTAGATCTAGTCTTAGAGCAGGCATTACACAATACAACTGTGGAAGTAAGGCTGCTTGACGAGGATGGAAACGCCACAGTCACGGATGTTCCTATGACCTTTACAGACCTCAGATCCGGCTCTCACCACCCGCAAGTGGTTCATACCTTAAGTTTTAATAACCTAACCGACACTTTCTATCTAGACCCCATACCTACATATAGTTTGAGTCTTCATACTCTCCCTAATAGAGGAATGGATTCAGTCCAACTTTCGCCTGGCAGACACAATATTATTAGTGTACCTGACATGGAGCAGGGTGTAATAAGCCCGCAATTCCCAAGCTCGAAACGCAATGCCTATAATAATTTAAGTGTTGATGTATATGAAAGCGGGGAGTGCAAATCATTTTACTCTATCGCCATTGGTGAAAGTGTGACTGTACTAACGGGAACGTACGATCTTGTTTTCCACACCTCTCCCCTGACATATGTTTATGATGTTATTGTTGAAAAAGATCTACCTACAAATATCACCATTGCATCGCCGGGGAGTTTAATGCTACAGTCCAATGCTTCTGGATTTGGTAGTATTGTTGATGCGATTACGCTTGAACACGTTATCCAACTCCCTTCAGGGAATCCGTCTGGCCGTTATACATTACAGCCAGGTACTTATACTATTATATTTAGAGCGCGTAGGGCGAGATCATCTAAATATTCTATTCAATCTACGTTCACAATAACCTCGGGGTCATCCCTTAATTTGAATCTTCATGACTGATTCTGCTAATTATATTTTATTTACTCCTACCGAATCTAAAGACACTCGTAGCGGGTTTGGTGCGGCTCTTCTTGAATTAGGAACCACACACCCAGAAGTTGTTGCTTTATGCGCAGATTTAACTGGGTCCTTGAAAATGGGAGATTTCAAAGATGCTCACCCCAATCGGTTTTTCCAGGTTGGAATTGCTGAGGCGAATATGATAGGCATGGCAGCGGGAATGACTATTGGAGGGAAAATTCCTTTCACCGGTACTTTTGCTAATTTCTCTACTAGTCGTGTATATGACCAAATCCGACAATCTATTGCCTACAGCGAAAAGAACGTGAAAATATGCGCTTCTCATGCTGGATTAACACTCGGCGAAGATGGTGCTACCCATCAAATATTAGAGGATATAGGTATGATGAAAATGCTACCTAACATGACCGTTATCTGCCCGGCGGATTATGAACAAACTCGCCAAGCTACTTTGGCAATTGCCAATTATGAGGGGCCTGTTTATCTCAGGTTTGGACGTCCTAAACTTCCCGTTTTCTACAAGACTGATGCTCCATTTGAAATCGGAAAGGCTCAAAAATTGATGAGTGGAGACGATGTGACTATTATAGCAACTGGATATATGGTTTGGGAAGCAATTAAAGCAGCACAAATTTTGAAAGAAAAAGGCATCAATGCTGATGTAATTAACATGCACACCATAAAACCACTAGATGCTGATGCTATTCTTGAAAGTGCAGCTCGCACAGGGAAAGTTGTTACTGCTGAGGAACACCAGCGCTTAGGAGGTCTTGGATGCTCTGTTTCTCAGGTTCTCGCTGAGCATAACCCCACTCCAATGCGCATGGTTGCCGTTGAGGACAGCTTTGGCGAAAGTGGCACTCCTACACAATTAATGGATAAGTATAGTCTTAATGCAGACGCTATTGTCTCAAAAGCGTTAGAGATATTATAGGTTAGGAGTACTACATAATCACGATTGAGCCTTGTACAGACAGCTTCTGTGAGCTTAGTTAGGGGCTTTATCTAATTCCGCAAGACAAGAGTAAATTTTGTCCTTTAACTCTTGGGTAGCTGGAACAAGAGGCAATCGAACATTAGAGGAGCAAAATCCAAGATGCTCTAACATGGCTTTAATTCCGGAAGGATTCCCTTCTGCAAATATTGTATCAATAGAAGTTGCTAAATCAAGGTGAACACGTCTTGCTTCTATTATTTGGCCAAATAAAGCTTGGTGAACCATTTCCCCGAAAATTTTTGGGAGGGCATTACCAATTACTGAGATTACTCCATCAGCACCAGAAGCAATCAATGCAAGGGTTAGAGCATCGTCTCCTGAAAAAACTAAAAAGTTAGAAGGACGATTTTTTAGAATAAATTCAATTTGTGCTAAATCTCCACTGGCTTCCTTAATGCCAAATATATTAGGATGATTGGCCAGCTCCAGAGTTGTTTCGGCTGCAAGATTACATGCAGTACGTGAAGGCACATTATATAGCATAACTGGCTTACTAGAAGCTTCAGCAACTGCGGTAAAGTGTGCTCTGAGGCCATCCTGAGTAGGTTTATTATAATGAGGGCAAGCACTTAAAACAGCATCAACTCCAGTAAGATCGAAGTTTTCGATGCGATCACAAAGTGCTGCTGTATCATTGCCTGCAAGACCTACGATAATTGCTTTTCTTTTTGCATTGATTTCAATAACGAAATCCAAGACACCCCTTTGTTCCTCAAGTGTTAAAGTTGGAGTTTCTGCTGTTGTACCGAGGACAACTAAAAAATCACAAGTGCCTGAAATTAAATGCTCTACTAATCTTTGTAATGCAGGAAAGTCGACTTTTCCCGTGTCAGTAAATGGTGTAACCATTGCCACGCCTAATCCACTTAAATTATTCATATTATCGAATGTTTTCTTGAGTAATAAATTCAAATGTCCTCTTCGTTTGCTCTTGCCAAACTTTCATTTCATCTTTCTCAGAATCCTTTAATCTCCCTATTGTGATATCATAATCATTAGGATGATCAACTTGTTCAGGCCCGACCTTCATTTTTGCTTTCGACGATTTAAGAACAAATTTTAATGGAAAAACAGGATCTAATTCTAAGTCGATAAGGATATCAAATTCAATACCCGTAAAATTTACAACCTCAGTTGTAGGTTTAGAGAACCAGTTTAGATCTGATTTACAAAAATATCCGCTTGACAGCTTTTTGACTAACCACCTAGGAGTATCCTTAGCTTCTGTATTGACATATGATAAAATAGACACACTCTTCACATCTAGTTCTTCCTTTAAATGCTTAGATAAATCAACTATAGTCTTGCGGAATTCAAAATCACGCTCCAAGTAAATCAAACCTACATGTTTTGCACATCTAAGGTTGCAACTCTTACGGTTTCTCAACGAATTCCTTTCTCTTGCGAGAAACCATTTCGTAATGCGTAGATTTATACGGTCTTTAAAATTCACCATCCAAAGGTAGGTACGTAAATATACTGTGGCACGATTGATGCATATTTTTCAAAAATAATATTACTCTTTTAAACATGAAATTATTTTCCATTTCCTTATTAGCTTTTCTAGTCGCTTTTTCTTATGGTTGTTCTTCTAATTTGGGCTCGACTGTAAATGAACCTTTTTCAGGGAGATCTTATATGTCAAATGCAAGATATTTTAAGGCCACTGGCAAAGGAATCAGTTACAATGAGAATGTCTCATCCTCTAAAGCTGACATGGAAGCTCATAAAGCTTTAGCACAACAAGTTTCCACTTCAATACAGGTTGTCGCTGACAACTATATGCAAGATGTACAAGGTGAGCATGTTAATGAAGCAGTAGAAGTATTTAAGAGTCTTACTCGAGAAATTACAAATACTACAATCGTTGATTTAAGACAAACAGGTTCAAAAAAATATATTCAAGATGATGGGAAATATGCTGTTTATGTTGCATACGAAATAAAAAAAGCTGCAATGTTTCGCTTTCTTAAAAAAATGGCAAAAGCTGAGACACAAATCGCCCCATTGGTTAGAACTCAAGTCATCAGAATGTGTGATGATGAAATATCAAGGCTCGAAGAATAGCAGTTGTTTAATTTGCCTCTTTCAAAAGAGACGAGAAAGTAGACTTAAATTTTTCAAGTTTAGGCTTTATTACAAATGAACAATAAGCGGTATTACTGTTTTTCGCATAATAATCCTCATGGTAATTTTCAGCGGGGTAAAACACACTAAACTCCTCTAAACTCGTAACAATCGGAGCAGTAAATTCACCACTACTTTTTGCGGCATTAATTGCATTTGTAGCAAGCTGCTTTGTGAATGAAGAGTTATAAAAGATTACAGATCTATACTGAGTTCCCACATCTCCTCCTTGCCTATTTAAAGTAGTAGGGTCGTGTGTCGAGAAAAAAACAGTGAATAAATCAACGATATCAATTGCATCTTGATCGTATGTGATTTTAATGACCTCAGCATGACCCGTTGTTCCGGTGCATATATCAGCATAAGTAGGGTTTAAGGTATTTCCACCTGAATAGCCAGGTTGGACAGATAAAACACCTTTTACTTCAGAGAAAACAGCTTCGGTACACCAAAAGCACCCCCCACCTAGAATCAATTCACCCATTAAACCGGAATATTCCAGCCATGTTTATCCTCTCCTGTTCCGAGTCTAACAGAGTCGAGAGCTGATTTAATTTGAGGAGCAACTACCCAAGTTGAAATGTCTGGCAAATCGTAATCACCACCTTCAAATCCTATTGTAGAAATCACGGATACTGTAGCCGCAGTACCTAGTCCAAATGCTTCTTGTAATAATCCTTTTTCTGCTGCATCTTCAAGTTCTGCAACCGAAATCATTCTAGATTCAACGTCAATACCTAAATCTTTCGCCAAGGTAATTGCACTATCTCTAGTAATACCCGAAAGTACCGTTTCGCTAGTAGATGGAATAATCATCTTTCCATCAACTACGAACGCAGCATTCATAGTACCAATCTCTTCAATATATTTATGAGACTGTGCATCAGTCCATAATAACTGATCATAGCCTTCATCTATAGCGAGCTTTGTGGGGAGTAACGCTGCAGCATAGTTTCCTGCGGATTTAGCAGCTCCAGTACCACCTTTAGAAGCTCTTGTGTAATGTGTTTCAACCTTAACTCTAACGCTCTTATTGTAGTATTGGCCAACTGGACACGTAAAGATTATGACTTTATAGCTAAAGCTAGGCCTAACACCAACGTGAGAGTCAGTTGCAAATAGGAATGGTCTTATATAAAGTGACGATTGAGAGCTATAAGGTACCCATGCTTCATCTAAACTGATGAGTTCAACCAATGCCTGCATAAAGATATCCTCGGGAACTTCAGGCATGCAAATCCTTTTAGCACTGCGATTAAATCTTGCAATATTCTCACCTGGTCTGAACATACTGACGCTTCCATCCGGTTGACGGTAAGCCTTCATGCCTTCAAAAACTGCTTGCCCATAATGGAGAGCCATAGTTGAAGGGCTTAAACTCAAAGGAGCAAAAGGCTCTATACTCCCCCTCTTCCACTCGCCATCAACATAATCCATAACAAACAAGTGATCTGAGAACACCTTTCCAAAAGCAATATTATCAAAATCGACTTGATCAATAGATGAATTTTGTGATACGTTAATCTCGAAAGTAGAGTCTTTAGTCAACATGATTATCATCTATTTAGTAGTGTGCAAAG
>JABISU010000195.1 GCA_018700255.1 Flavobacteriales bacterium
TCTGCTCCGACCACCTGACTTTCTCCCGTATTTAAACTTCTAAATCCCAAACCATACAGATTTTCAGCCCCCAGACTTTCAGCCCATGTCCCAAACGAAAATTCAATAAAGTCAGTATATTTTTGTTTGAATACCGCTAGATCTAAATACCCCATAAAACCACCAATTTTCAACCCCTGTTTAACTCCGATTTCCATGCTTGTTGAAAATTCGGGCCTGAGATTTTGATTGGGATAGACCTGAAGATCGCCCAAACCCGTTCGAATGAATTTCTCCGCTATTGTAGGGAATCTAAACCCTTGACCTAAGCTGGCTCTAAAATATGTTTCCTCTGCTGCTTGATAATTACCCCCTGCTCTGAAAACAGGCTTGCCCTCAGATTCGCCATTAATTGCAAAGTGCTCGTATCGGGCACCACCCGAGAAATTAATATGCTTGCCAATGGGTTGGTCAAGCTGGATATACCCAGCGATGTTGCGTGCGGTATTTATTCCATCCCCACTTCCACCTATATAAAGCTGCGCCTCTCCCATTGTATACTGATGAACCACACCTGCGGTTATTGCCATCTTTTCCATGCCCCACGCACCCAGCTTTTGGGATTGAATCTCAGAATAGAGGACGTCAGAACTATTTCCTTGATCGTTGTTGTTGTCGTTATTAAGGTGCTGCCAGCGGTTGCGGAAACTGGTGCGCACCCCTGAAGGACTCAGATACTCAACCCATGGATCGACAGTTCCCACAAGTTGCTTGGTGCGTGTGGCTCCACCGGCATAGCTGCTATATAACCCTGTTACAGAGTGATCCCAAATCAAAGTATTGAGAGATTCTCCCTTCTGCCAGTTGGTGCTAATTCCGTAGGTGAGCCCCTTGATGCCACTTTCTCTTTTGCGGAGGTTAATATTGAATCTTGCTTGGGCGTTAGCGCCAAATCGATCTACCGTAAGAGGATTATACCCTGTAGAATTAGTGTCCAGAGGAACACCTAAAGAATCATCGAAAGTGATTTCTGGCCCCTTATATCCATCATCTCCTAGAAGATTTCCCCCAATTACGATATCCCAACCTTTTATTTGGCTACTATGTAGGAACCGGATGTTTGTTTGCTGTAGTGGTTTATCCCAGTAAATTGAGGAATCAGAACGTGGGTTAGAATATACTCCATGTTGAACGGTGAAGCGAGTTAAGGGGCGTGCATCCGGGTAGCGTGTTCTTATATTTATTACCCCACTTAGGGCAGCACTCCCATATAGTACAGAGCTGGCGCCTTTGATAATTTCTATTTGGTCTAAATTTTCGAGAGGAAGGAACCCCCAAGTAGGGCGCCCAGCATCGCCGCTTAGAACAGGCAAATCGTCAACCATTATCATCACACGCGAGCCTGCACCGTAACTAAAGCCACTCCCAGAACGAATTTGCGGTTCGCCATCCACCATGCTTACCCCGGGGGATTGTTCAATAGCGGACTCAAGCGAAGTAGTGGCTTTATTTTCGACTAAGGCGGGCTGTAGAATTTCGAGTGAAACGGTGACTTCGGCAACGCTCTGTTCGTGACGCCCCGCAGAAACGACAGCCATATCGAGCAGACGAGCTTCAGAGTCTAAGTTGAAATCTAAAGTTGCCATTTCGCCGGGAGCAATCGTTATGGTTTTTGTTATGGTTTTAAGACCTATAAAAGAGCAGGTTATTTTGTGTGTGCCGCTTTCAAGTGCAAGAGTGTATTTACCATCGATATCGCTCGAAGCACCTTTAGTTCCAGAGGTTATGTATGCCCCTATGACTGCTTGTTTGTCGGAGGAGGTGATTGAGCCTGAAACGGTTTGGGAGTTTGCCCCGAATGAAAGGAGGAAAAAGCAGGTTAAAACGAGTAAACTCGACACACTAGGGATAGGATTTAACTTTTGCATTTATCTAAGTAAATACATTCTTGAGGAACTATTAACTTCTGGAAGGTAAATTCTTACAAACGTTGATAAATTCATGGGCTCCGCACACAAAAGTTTCGTTTTAGGAACAGAGATTTATATGACTTTCGGGGCATGAAAAAAAGAGTACATGCACTTTTATCTCTTTCGTTGATTGAGGGATTGGGACCAGTTAAATTAAAACGTCTTTTAGAAAAGAAAGGTTCACCCATAACCTTTTTGGACTCATTCAATTATTCTATTAGGAAAAAAGTTATGGAAAGAGCTATTGAAATAAATAAGGAAGTAAAAGCTCTTGGAGCGAGAGTGGTTTCATTTCACTGCAAAGAATACCCAGAGAATTTAAAGCGCATTGTAGATCCTCCAGCTGTAATATTTGTAAAAGGGGAAATTCCAAAAAGAATCAAGCAATCAATTTCTATTGTGGGGACCCGGAAGAGTTGTCCTGAGGGGAGAAGATTGGCTGAAAAAGCCGTAGAGCTAATGACCCAGCATAAATTTCCATTAGTGAGCGGAATGGCTCTGGGAATAGATTCGGCCTCTCACAAAGCGGCGATTTTAAACGGCTTGCCCACAGTGGCGGTACTTGCTCATGGACTCGATAGAATTCACCCCAAACAAAATATAAAGTTGTCTCAAAGAATTTTAGAATACGGGGGGGCATTAATTTCAGAACACCCACCTAGAACACCTGTTTCTAAATGGATGTTTGCCGCAAGAAATAGAATTTTAGTAGGGATAAGTGCTGCAACTGTTTTAGCTGAAAGTCCTGAGTCTGGTGGATCACTTATTTCAGTAAAAATAGCTCTGAGAGAGGGTCGCCAAACCTATGCTTTTACCCCTCCATGTTTCTTCGACAAACGTTGGGATGGCAATAGGTTCGTCATAGAAGAAGGAAGGGGGATAGCAATTTCAAATATGGCGGACTGGTATAGAAGTTTATTGAAAGAGGTTCCAGAATTGAGAATGCCGTTTAAGGATGTAGAGTCAAAAGTTAAAAAAGTGAGGGTAAGTGAAGCGCTTAAGCAAATTCCAGAAAAATGTAAATTAGTCTATATCGAAGTGAGCAGGGAATCACAGTCTCCGCAAGAAATAAGTAGGGTTCTTAGAATAGAAATGAGCGTGCTAAGAACTAGGTTGTTTATTCTGGAGACGATGGGGTTTGTGAAGCGTCTTCCTGGGGATAGTTATTCTCTGAGTTAGTTTCTTCGCGACTTTCATTAGATAAGAGAGCTAACCCTTCTTTTATCTCTATAGGCTCTAAACCTGAACCACTTTGGATTAGCGAGACAGTCATAATAATACATGTCACTAAGATTACGACTAAGAGTATTCCCCCATCAAAGGAATCATTAATAAGTTCTGGGTAATTTGAGCTTATTTGGAAGAAAAGAAGGATGGTGATAAGCCCTCTTGGCGCAATGTATAAAAGTGATGAGGGGTCTTCTGGCCTGAAAAGACGTAGAAAAACAAAGCGAATTACATAAAGTATGACGGAGATCGCCAATCCATAGAATAGAACATCGTATTCCTTTAGAGAACTAAGGACCACGGTTGCGCCGAAGAGCACAAAGAAAAAAGTCCTAATTACAAAGGCGCTCTCAAGGGTTAGGATGTGAAAATCATGTCTCAGCCCATTCATCTTTTCGTTGTCTAATAGACTCCCGAGCCAGCTTTCACCTTCTTTATTTTTCAAGATGTTCGCGAAAAATATTTTATGATTGTTAAGCATTAGCCCGAAGATTAAGATTAAAATCAAAGGGCTGAGATGAAGGAGTTTTTGGATTGAATAGATTAAAATTAGTACAGCAATGGATAAAAACAGTTTAACTGAACTAGAGATTTTTTGGAGTACGTAAACGAGTAAATAACTCACCACGATAGAGATAAAAATAGAAGCCCCGAGATTAATTCCGATGGACTTTGCAACCTCTAGGTAACTTTCAGAAGTTCTGTTTCCAAGCAACAGATAGAATGCCATAATTCCCCAAATATCAGAGAAA
>JABISU010000196.1 GCA_018700255.1 Flavobacteriales bacterium
ACCATATTACGTGGAACGCAAACGTGCATTCCTCGTAAACTTGAAATTATCGCGCCCATTGGAGATCCGCTATGCCAAATACCCTCTAATCGATGACCTCTTGTTCGAACAATAAGAGGAGCTTTTTGGCCTCCTGCTGTACGATAACGAACTGTAGCAAGGTCGTCACGGAGAATTTGCAAAGCATAGTATAAGTAATCTAAGTACTGAATTTCAGCGATAGGGCGAAGACCTCTAAGAGACATCCCTATTCCCGACCCTATTATAGTGCTCTCTCTAATACCAGTGTCTGAAACGCGCTCTTCGCCGAACTTATCCTGCATGCCTTCCATTACCTGATTCACACCTCCAATCCCTCCAACATCCTCCCCGAAAGTAAGTGCATTGGGGTATCTCGTGAAAATCTCTTCGAAGTTTTTCTGTAGCACTTGCCTTCCATCAACTAACTCATCTGAGAAAATCGCGGGTATTTCAGGCACTTTAAGTGCGCTATCTGCTCCGTCAGAATATAGGTTAGAGCTATATCTGTGCAGCGACTTTACGTTTGCGGATTTAAGCCAAACCTGTAATGCTTTCCTTTCAGGACCATCCTCCCCTGCTGTATCAAGCATAGCTTCCCTTAGAGTTGACATCACCTCAGCACGTCCAGGGTCCATAGCCTTCTCAAGCTTATACGCTCTTTTTGAATCATCCCCTTCAACACCTCGCAATAGAGCTACCGCAGAAACAATATCTCCATCAATTTCAACTCTAAAACTATTCCAAGCCTCTTTCTGCTTCTCCCTCACTTCTTTCTTAGCCTCCTTTCTTATTACAGCGAGTTCGTCTTCCGTAGAGGCTCCCTCAAGTACGAGGAATTTCGCCATTTGGCTTATACAGTCGTACTCGGCTGCCCACTCCATGCGCTCCTTAGATTTGTATCTCTCATGAGAGCCAGATGTCGAGTGTCCTTGAGGCTGAGTTAACTCTTCTACATGAACAAGTACTGGCGAGTGAGTTTCCCTGCAAATCTTTGCTGCTTCTTCATAAGTGGCAACTAAAGCAGGGTAATCCCATCCTTTTACTCTGAATATAGTGAGCCCATTAGTGCCTTCCGATTTTTGAAAACCGCGAAGGGCTTCGGAAATACTCTCTTTAGTTGTATGGTATTTCTTAGGCACAGATATTCCGTATCCGTCATCCCAAACTGACATCAACATAGGAACCTCAAGCACACACGCTGCATTCATGGTCTCCCAAAAGAGGCCTTGTGATGTACTCGCATCCCCTATCATTCCAAAGGCAATTTCATTCCCTCCATCAGTGAACTTCGACATCTTTTTCGCCATTTCAGGCAGAGACTTGTACACCTTACTTGCTTGAGCAAGCCCTAAAAGTCGAGGCATCTGAGCAGCAGTAGGGCTGAGATCTGAAGAGCTATTAACGTCTGCCATTTGATCCAACCAATCACCATCTTCGCTTAAAAATCTAGTTGCAAAATGGCCGCCCATCTGACGCCCGCCGGAAGTTGGTTCTCGTGTTAAATCGGTATCTCCATACAGAGCTGCGAAATATTGTTGGATATTTATGAGGTTTCTAGCCATCATAAATGTTTGGTCTCTATAGTAGCCACTCCTCCAATCACCAGGCCTCACAACTTTAGCGAGTGCAAGCTGACACACCTCTTTTCCATCACCAAATATTCCAAACTTCGCCTTGCCAGTAAGCACCTCTTTCCTACCTAAAATAGACACTTCTCGACTAACACACGCCATTCTATAATCAGAAAGCAAAATCTCGCGAAAATCAATTTCTAATTCAGGTGTGTTTTTCTCTTCTTGCATCGGCGCGAAGATACGAATTGCGACACCGAGTTAGGTAAGGAGAGAATACGCTTTTGCGACCTGCGCTCCTACCCTCGCATTATTCTCAACAAGAGCAATGTTTGCAGCTAGGCTATCACCTCCTGTAACCTTAGCTACATGAGCTAAAATAAAGGGGGTAATCTCCTTACCGCACACGCCCTTTTTATCAGCCAAAACAAGAGCTTCATCTATCGATTCGTTTATGATATCCGCATCAGCCTCGAACTCCGCAGGAATAGGATTCATAACCAGGATAGAACCATCTATATCGCACTCCCATTTAGCTTTCATAATAGAGGCAACTTCATTTGGTGAATCTGCTCTTGCAACGAGTTTAAGACCGCTTTTACGAGTGTAAAATGCTGGTAGATCATCTGTTTGGAATCCGATTACAGGAACTCCTTTCGTTTCTAAAACTTCAAGAGT
>JABISU010000197.1 GCA_018700255.1 Flavobacteriales bacterium
CTTCACCATCTGGAAATACTGCTTGAACAGTTCTATTACTTCTTGAACGCCCTACATGACCTTCAACTGTGCCATCTTCAGCAACATCACCCCAAACTAACGCGTGATATCGTCTCTCAACCGTTCGTTCAAAGAACTGTTCGCTTAACTCAGTAAGCGATCTCTCAGTTTTACCCAAAACCATTAACCCTGTAGTATCCTTATCTAACCTGTGGACTAATCCTGGACGTGGAGTAGGAGAACCCTCAACAGAGGGAATGTTCTGAAGGTGATGTAAAATTCCATTTACAAGAGTCCCGGTGTAATTACCGTAACCTGGATGGACAACTAAATCTGACCTCTTATTTAGGACTATGACAGTGTCATCTTCATAAATAATATTTAAATCCATTTCCTCTGCAACAAGTTCAAATTCATAAACAGGCTGTGGAAGCTCTACCGTAATCACTTGATTTGGTCGAACTTTAAAGTTCGATTTAACCGAATTTCCATCCACCCTGATATAACCTGAATTTGCAGCCATTTGAAGCTTGTTACGAGAAATATTCGCAATTCGGGTCATTAGGAATTTATCAACTCGGAGCGGTTGTTGGCCTGGATCAGCTTCAATTCTATGGTGCTCAAAGAGCTCCTCAGGTTCATCTAAAACATCCTCTATGTTTACTTCATCACTCATTAATTAGGTAAAATTACTAAGCGTTTACATGATTTTGAAACACTTCTCGAACTACTCATATTAACAAAATACACACCTGGTGATAAATCCGATGTATCAAAAGTTACAACGCAAGCTCTATCAACCTCACCATCTAAAACAATATTTCCATTTAATGAAAACACAGACCATATAAGAGCTTCATTCGCCTTAAAAGAGACAATTGAAGATGTCGGATTGGGATAAAGGTTAGAAGAAATCTCATTAAGAGATAATTCTATCACTGCTTCAGGAATTTCTGGTGCATCTTTCCCAGCCCTTAGAACTGGATGTATCATAACAGATCCTTGAATTTCTGAAGCAAGCCAATTAGCTCCTGCACCTAATTTGTAATGAAGATTACCAGCATTTGCATTGGTGTTTTTATCAAGTCCAATGTTAAGATGCTCTACATTTTGTTGAATAAAACCAACGTGAATGATCCCACTCACAGGTATAGGATGATCACAAGAGTAATAAGCGAACTTATCATGACCATCAGTGAAATATAGAGGTGAATTGAATTGATACATTGTATCTATTTGTTCTCCCGGAAAACCGGCATCATCTGCCCAAACTTTAATTACAAATGTTTCCAACTCTGCATTGTCATAAAATGGAGTAAAGTGAATTTTAATTCCATCTAATGTGTCAGCTATGGCAAGTGGATAGCGTACAGCTAATTGTCCGCCCATAGATTCAAGTGAGTAAGCCTTTTCAGCAGAACCATCATCGTAATCGTAGTAGTTATCAAAAACTTGTGTAAATCCAATGCTATCATTGTCATATACACCATTTTGGTTGGAATAGTAACCGACCTCCTCTTCCCACAAAGACACACTAAAAGTAGCTGTGGTATCGGAAATAAGTGGGTCGTAAAGCACTGATGCCGCTACTCCAGTATAGTCAAGTAAATTAGCTAAGTATTCTGTTGAAAATGGTCCAATAGGAACACTAACATTTTGAATAAACTCATTATTATACATTATGGGCGCATCCTCACCTATCTGAATATTAATCCCTGTATTTTCCTGGTTATTTGCAGTAGTACCAAAGTTGGTATGGGCAACATGCAAACTGTCTCTCATTTGGAATTCTGGATTATCCGTATAATGAGTCCAGGGCATAGCAGAGAAATTCCTCAGCAAAGTATACGCTGGATATAAGAATGCTAATTCTTCTTGTGGATTTCCTATTGATCCATTTTCGGCTACAAAAACGTAATCTATATGCCACAAATCTGCATTTCCTTCTAAAGTTCCATAATTGCGAAACCTAAATTGGAATGAATTATGAAGGTGAATTCCATCATAAATAGGGATAACAACTTGAGTGAATTCGTCTGTTGTTATCGTGTCATTAGACCAAACCCGTGTCCAAATATCGCCTTCAAATCCAATTGACTTAAACTCAACAATAAGAGTATCCTCACCTAAATCAGGTGCATTTCCTATACCACCTCCCTCAAACCAAAACGATAAGTTAACATTATTATCCGCTGTCATACCACCTAATAAAATCTTTCTTGAGGTAAGAGTATCA
>JABISU010000232.1 GCA_018700255.1 Flavobacteriales bacterium
AGTACCCTCATATCGCTAAGGATGCTGGTATTCAAGGGACAGTGTTTGTCTACTTTGTTGTTGGAAGAGACGGGTATGTTAAGGACGTGAAAGTTTTACGTGAAGTAGATCCACGTTTAGATAAAGAAGCGAAGAGAGTCGTGGAAACACTTCCACGCTTCGATCCAGGTCAACAGCGTGGAAAAAGCGTAAGCGTTCAGTACACTATACCAGTGAAGTTTATTATTCGATAGTTATTATCTAAAAGGAGGAAATATTAGAAAATAGAAATAGCTTCGAAATAACCATCTAGAGCTAATAAAAGATATAGTAAGAAGAGGACTGAGCTAAGCTTGAGTCCTCTTTTTGCGTATAAATATATCGATACGGTATCAATCACAATCCAGTACAACCAATTCTCGTGAATCATGTTTATCATTAGCCAAGTTGCAGCTAAACTGAACACCGTGGTAAAGGCATCTAAGAATGGCAACATTGCATCTGTAGTTCTTTTAAGTATTACACCAAGTACCACAGTTCCTATAACAGAACTCGATAGTAAAATGAGATGAAACAATCCTGAAATCTGAACATCATTGCCATAACCGATCAGACCTAACCCTGCTAGTCCTATATAGAAAACCTGGAGAGCACTTTCGGCATATATTTTCTTATTCCAACATATATAAGCAAATAATCCAGCTCCCAGAGCAGCTGGAATAAACGCCCATGGGAGACACCCTTTTAAATACATCCAAGTGTAGGCCACAGATAAAGTGACAGCGGCGATCTCAACTAACCGAGCTTTGTATTTAAACATCTAGGATCTCCTTTATTTTTCGTTCTGCAAATTCAACCCTTTCTTCTAAAGGCATCACAGGAATATAGATATAAGGAGCTTTTTCAAATTCTAATCGAGCTCTAAATTCATTGTTTTTTTCAACTCGTTCTTGATGGTTTGGGATAAGTCGTATAGGATCGTCCTCCCATTTTTCAATGGTTTCACACAGTAAGTATAGATCGATTTTTCTTGAAGAAGATTTAGTAGTGACACTTTTCCCAAAAACTGACTCAGCCCAAAGATCGAGAACGAGTCCTGCAGTATCACAGAAGACACCCTTTGCAGAAGTAGAATTTACAATTTCCTCAAATTTATTTTCCTCTAATCGATGAAGCTCTTTTAATGTTTCAAAAGTTTCAGTGCCATTCAGCACAGCTTCATTTTCTCGACACAACTCAATTATAAAGGGCCAATTGAATTTTTCAGCAAGTGGTTTAATTAAGGTTGACTTCCCTGAATTTTCTACTCCTGTAATTACAATTCTGAACTTGTGATTATTCATCATCGAACGTGCAATGACATGGTTCGGACATCTCAACATTGATGTGAGGTAGAAGTTCGAGCAGCCAAGTTTGGTCTGAAAAAGTCATATCGTTATAGAGAATATCCAATGTTTTCAGATTAGGCATGTCACTTATAGAACTAGGGAACCTTCTCAGTAAGTTCGACCAAAGCCCGAGCCACTCCAATTTTTTTAATTCATCAATATCTATTGGAATTGCAGTAATGAAGTTGTCTCCAAGATATAATTCCCTCAGATTTTCCAAATCTAGAATGACACTTGGGAATTCTGTTAGTTGATTTCTTTCAGCTGAAAAGATTTCTAGACGATTTAATTCACTCAACCAATCAGGTAGAATTTCAATTCGGTTTTTATCGAGCCGAAGTTCAATTAATTCTGTGAAATCTTGAATTTCTTCCGGGATAATTTTAAGTTTCTGCTTTTTTAGATTTATAACTTTAACTATTTCACCAGCATGATGAGCTTCGAGTGCTGACTCTATAGATTTGAATTCTGTTTGAGTGTGAGTGTATGGGGAAATGCAATTCAATATCATTACAAAGAGTATTCCGAGTAATCTATAGCAAATCATAATAGGGGTGGAACTTCAAATTTTAGTAATTCTAAAGTTTCATCTCGATCTCTGCTAAGTGCTGCTTTTAACTCGTTAAGTCCGTTGAATAACATTTCGTCCCTCAGTCTTTTGACTATACGAACTTCAATAGCTTGCCCGTAGCATTCGCCTTTGTATCCGATTAAGTGTACTTCAATGGTCTTTTCCCCCGAGTCGATTTTTATAACAGAAGGTCTGCACCCAATATTCATCATTCCCTTCATCCATTTACCTTCGTTTATTCTAGCCCAAACAACATATACACCATCCATTGGGACGATTTTAAGTGGGTCAGAAATCTTAAGGTTAGCAGTGGGGAAGTCTATTGTTTGGCCTAATTTCTCACCTTCGACTACTGTGCCTGATAATGGGAAAGGGTGAGATAATAAATCATTTGCATGTTCTATCTGTCCTTCGATAATAGCATCCCTTGCTTTGGTGCTACTAACTCGTATTTCACGAATCCTTTCAGCGTTTAAAGCTGTGACATTAAAGTTAAACATCAGCCCCATTTCTTTCAGGCTACTGAACGAACCTTCTCGATTTCTACCAAACCTGTGATCATCACCGACGACTATCTCAGTGGGTTTAATCCCTTCAGCTAATAATTTACGAACATAATCTAATGGGGTCAGACGAGATAATGCAATATCGAAGTGTACTACAATTAAATGATCTAGTCCTGCATTTTCAAGAAGAGCTTCCTTTTCTTTCCTTGAGTTGAGCAATTTTAAATTGTGGTTGTCGGGATGAAGTACAACTCTGGGATGAGGTGAAAAAGTTAATAGAGCTGTTTCGCCATTTATTTTATTGGCTTTTTCTTTAAGGACTTCAATTACGGCACGGTGTCCAGCATGAACACCATCGAAAGTGCCGATGGTTAAAACGATCGGTTTTTTCGAATAAAACCCCTCTATTTTTAGGTGAACTTTCAAGTGTGTTAAGTTATGGTCAAATAGAGTGTTAATTTCATAAATGACGTTGTACTTTTGCACTCGATAACACAAGCTTAAACGCGATTAACATGTCAACAAAACAAGGAGTTGTATCACAGGTTATTGGTCCTGTAGTAGACGTTCGTTTTCCAGAAGGAGTTGAATTACCAAATATTTTAGATGCCCTAGTAATTGATGCAGGGGATTCAAGAATTATTTTAGAAACTCAGAAACACGTTGGTGAACAAACCATTCGTGCTATTTCTATGGACGCGACTGAAGGATTAAGTCGCGGAATGAAAGTAAACGCTACTGGAACAGGTATTCAAATGCCAACAGGTGACGAAATTAAAGGCAGACTCTTTAACGTTGTGGGTGATGCGATTGATGGAATTGGTGATGTGAGCAAAGAAAATGGCCGTAACATTCACCAGTCAGCACCTAAATTTGAAGATCTTTCAACTTCGTCGGAAGTGCTTTTCACAGGAATTAAAGTTATCGATTTGATAGAGCCATATTCAAAAGGTGGTAAAATCGGACTATTTGGCGGAGCTGGAGTAGGTAAGACTGTACTTATCATGGAGCTCATTAATAACATTGCTAAAGGATACGAGGGTATATCTGTATTTGCTGGAGTAGGTGAGCGTACTCGTGAGGGTAACGATCTTCTTCGTGAGATGATTGAATCTGGAGTTATCAAGTATGGTGATGCCTTTGTTGAAAGTATGGAAGCTGGAGGATGGGATCTTAGCAAGGTTGATAAGGCAGAGTTGGTTAATTCACAAGCTACTCTTGTGTTTGGCCAAATGAATGAGCCTCCTGGAGCTCGTGCTCGTGTTGCTCTTTCAGGTCTAACTGTTGCTGAGTATTTCCGTGATGGAGATGAGGAGACTGGAGGACGTGATATCCTATTCTTTATAGATAACATTTTCCGTTTCACTCAGGCTGGATCTGAGGTATCGGCTCTACTTGGACGTATGCCTTCAGCTGTAGGTTACCAACCAACACTTGCTACTGAGATGGGAGTTATGCAAGAGCGTATCACATCTACGAAGCGTGGTTCTATTACTTCTGTGCAGGCCGTTTACGTACCTGCAGATGACCTTACTGACCCGGCTCCGGCTACTACTTTCGCCCACCTTGACGCAACTACTGTACTTTCTCGTAAGATTGCGAGTCTCGGAATTTACCCAGCGGTAGATCCACTTGACTCTACATCTAGGATTTTAAATCCTGAAATTCTAGGAGAAGAACATTACAAATGTGCTGAAGATGTGAAAGAAATCCTTCAGCGCTACAAAGAGCTTCAAGATATCATTGCCATTCTTGGAATGGATGAATTATCAGAAGAAGACAAGCAAGCTGTAAATAGAGCACGTCGTATTAGTCGTTTCTTATCTCAACCTTTCCACGTAGCGACTCAGTTTACCGGAATCGAGGGTGTTCTTGTACCTATAGAAGACACAATCAAAGGATTCAAAATGATTCTTAATGGTGATTTAGATAAGTATCCAGAGGCAGCATTTAACCTAAAGGGAAATATCGAAGAGGTTATAGCTGACGGAGAGAAAATGCTCGCAGAAGCAAAAGCAGTATGACAGTAAACATTCTCACACCAGATAAGCAACTTTACGAAGGCGAAGCTACGTATGTAGGTCTTCCTGGTACGGATGGAAGTTTAGGGATCTTAAGTCATCACGCTCCTTTAGTAACGACTTTGCGAAAAGGTGAGATTACTTTAAAAACGGATGGCGAAGAAATGACCTTTGAGGTAAATGGAGGAACAGTAGAAGTTCTCAATAACCACGTTACGATATTAGCTCAGTAAGAGCTAAGTAGTATCTTAATAGAATATTATTTAAAAAGTCAACTCAGGTTGACTTTTTTATGCTTGAACTTCTATGGATGATGATAGGGCTCGCCTTTGAGAATAGTGTGGGCGCGGTAGATTTGTTCTACGGCAAAAATCCTAATTAGTTGATGCGGAAAAGTCAACGTCCCCAATGCCCAAAGTTCATTAGATCTTGATTTAATCGATGGATCGAATCCGTAAGGACCTCCAATAAGGAAGGCAACATGTTTAAGTCCTCTAACCTGTAGTTTTTGTATTTGATTAGAAAGGCCTATTGATGTGTATTCTTTTCCGTGTTCATCTAATAAGACAAGGTAATCTACGCCTTCTAGGGCCTTAGCTTGTAGCACGGCCTCTTCTTTCATCACACGTTTAGAATCAGCTTTTGCAAATTTACTTTTCAAGTTAGGCGTTTCAACAATGGCAAATCGTCCATAGCGATTCATGCGTTTTGCGTACTCTTCAATTCCAGTTTTAATCCAAACCGCATTTGTTTTTCCCGTTGCTATTATTGAAATTTGCACAGTGTGAAGTTACGGTTTTGAGGGTAGTATATTCGCACTATGCTTAATGATGATATGAAGAATATTATTTCTCTTGCTCTAAAAGAAGATTTAGGTTCAGGTGATGTTACATCTGAGTCAAGTGTTCCCGCTGATTTAGCCCAAAAAGGATACATTTTAGCTAAAGAAAATGGTGTAGTGGCTGGAGTGGAAGTGGCAAGGGAAGTTTTCTATCAGGTAAACCCAGGAATTAACTTTACAGCTAAAATCAAAGACGGTAGTTCTGTAAAGTTTGGAGATGTAGTGATAGAGTTAGAGGGGTTAGCGAGGGATATCTTAACAGGAGAGCGTTTGGCTTTAAATTTTATGCAACGCATGAGTGGAATAGCCACAAGAACATCAGAAGTTGTTAAGTCGTTAGAAGGAACCCCTACAAGGGTTTTAGATACAAGGAAGACTTCTCCGGGGCTGAGAGCTTTTGAGAAACAAGCGGTTATGATGGGAGGAGGTGTGAATCACAGAATGGGTTTATATGATATGATCCTCTTAAAGGATAATCATGTGGATTATGCTGGAAGTATGACAAGCGCTATTGAAAAGGTTGCCCAATATTTAAAAGACAGATCTCCTGATTTACGAGAATTGCCCTTAGTTATCGAAACTAGATCTTTCACGGAAATTGAGGATGCTATCTCTGCCTCAGTAAAATCAGGAATCCTCATCGAGAGAATTTTACTCGATAATTTTAGTCCTGACAAGGTGAGTGAGGCAGTAGAGAGATATGGCCACCTGGTTTCCCTTGAAGCATCAGGAGGAATTACACCTAGTAATGTTAGAGACTATGGAGAAGCGGGTGTAGATTTTGTTAGTATGGGATATATGACTCACTCGGTAAAAAGCTTAGATTTAAGCTTGAAGAGCACGCCGTATGTCAAATAATATCACCAAGTGGATTGAGTCGAGCCCGATAGTAAAGCGTACAAAACTCTTTCTAAGGTCTATTAGTCCTTGGGGAGTTGAAGGTATGAACCTCTATGATGTGTTTAGATTTTTTGGTCTTGGGTTGATTAATGGGTCAGTGTCTATCAGAGCGGCCTCTATTTCTTATAGGCTGCTATTGGCATTTTTCCCCGCCATGATTTTGCTTTTGAGTATTTTACCCCATACGCCACTTGAAACAAATGACGTAATGGATGCGCTGCTTTTATTCTTTCCAGGAGAGACGGTGTCTTTATTTGAGTTAACAGTAAATGATCTCCTTGAAAAAAGTCACGTTTCGATTTTATCTATTGGTTTTATTCTTACGGTTATTTATGCTTCCAATAGTGTGAATGCCATTCTAACAGGATTTAATGCAAGTTATTTATTGGAAAAAAAGGGAAATCCGATGTTGTACTATTTTATTTCACTTTTACTTTTAGTAATCCTAGTTGTAATGCTTGGAGTTGCAGTATTCCTTATAGGATTTAGTGGCCAAGGGTTGACATGGCTTTCAAATAAAGGTTTGCTCCCTGGCGAACTTCTACCCTGGCTTAATATTGCAAGGTGGACGATGTCCCTCATTCTCGTGTATTTCTCAGTCTCGATATTGTACCACTTCGGCAATCCTGATCGTGATAAATGGCGGACCATAACTCCTGGGGCGACGATGACTACAATATTAATTGTTTTGTTGTCAGTAGGGTTAGGAGCTTTTATTACTTATTTAGATAGTTATAATAGGCTTTATGGTTCTTTAGGAACGTTTTTACTGCTACTTGTGTGGGTAAATGCAAATAGCTCAATCCTTCTCTTGGGGTTTGAATTTAACGTGAGTGTTCATAAAGCGCGAAATGAAGCCAGGAGCAACTTGCAATAATGTTTTAAAAGGACGTAATTAGCTTTATGATTCAATCAAAACATTTTTACCTCTTAGGATGTTTCTTCCTAATATCTTTCACTTCTTTTTCCCAAACCTCAATTGATGGTCGTTGGAAAACCATCGACGACGAAACGGGTCGCATTAAAAGCGTAGTTGAAATTGTCGAACGAGACGGACAGTATTTCGGTACGGTAATAGAATTATTTCGCCTTCCGGACGAAGACCAAAACCCACATTGTGATAAGTGTGACGACGACAGAAAAGATCAACCAGCCCTAGGGATGGAAATTGTGAGAAACATGGTTTTATCTGAGGGCGAAACTCAGGAATGGGGAGATGGAACAATTTGCGATCCTAAGAAAGGTTCTATTTACGATTGCGAAATGTGGTTAGAAGAGGGGGAATTAGACGTGCTGAAAGTTCGAGGATACATTTGGTTTGTCTATAGAACTCAAGACTGGTTAAGGGTAGTTGACTAGGAGAATGGGTTTAATTCTGTTTCGTTAGAAGATCCAACTCATATACAAGTTTCTTCGTTAAAGCCTTTCTCTCATATGGTGATGGGTCTACTTTTAGTGGAGCATCACTTTTCGTGATTTTTTTCAGTATTTCATATGCGGCGTCTTCATCTTCGTGATCGCAAAATGGTAATCCCCAATTTTCCAGTTGTGTGGCCAGGTCGCTTGGGCTATTGCAAATACTAAGAATAGGTTTTTCACAAGCGATATATTCGAACACTTTCCCAGGAGTACATTTTCGAGCAGCATCGGTGGCGTTTTGGACTAAAAGGAGCGCATCGCAGTCAATCATCTCAATTATAGCTTGTTTGTGAGAAAGTGAGGGGCAAAATTTCACGTGTTGATCATCTTTTAATTCCAACTTTATCTCGTCCCCCACTGATCCTACTAGGTAAATTTCTATTTTAAGACTCTCTATTTGATTCCATTTTTTTAAGGCACGCCATAAACCAGGTACGTTTCGCGAACCGTAAAGCGAACCGAAATGTCCGATTTTGAAAACTGTAGATTTATTTTCAGATGCTTTCACATCTTTAAAATCAAGACTATCCCAACCATTTTGTATTAAAGTTGCCTTTTCCTTGTTACCCACATCTAAGAGTGTTTTTACAGCAGAAGGTGAGGTGATTGTGATTTTGTCGGAATACTCCACAACTTTTTTTTCCATTCCAATCAGCTTTCTTTTAGCTCGATTACCCATCTTAAAGTCATCCAAGTAGTCCATATCCGACCATGGATCTCTAAAATCAGAAATCCATTTTAATTCCGGATACGTTTTTTTCACCCCCAATCCTATGAGGTGCATGCTGTGGGGTGGTCCAGTTGTAATTATTGCATCTATGTGGTTTTCACTTATCCATCTGTTTACAAACTTAACAGCAGGTTTAACCCAAGTTACTCTAGCGTCAGGAACAAAGATATTCCCTCTAACCCAACTGATGAAACCTTTAATAATTGAGGTTTTATTATTAGATTTGGTTGAAGCCCCCATCCTTGTGGTTGACATTTTTCTCCCAAACAAAGAGACTACTCTTGAAGGCTCAAAAATAGGAATCTTAAGAACTTGGACTAAAGATGAGACTTCTCCTAATAAAGTTATATCCTCCACGGGGACATCTGGGTTCTCAGGAGTAAAAACAACAGGATCCCACCCAAATTCAGGTAGATATTTAGAGAATTTCAACCATCGTTGAACCCCAGCTCCTCCTGATGGAGGCCAGTAATAGGTGATGATTAACACCTTTTTATTTTTTGTTATAGGTTTCAAATTAATTAGATTAATAAGAAATTATAGGCGGGTCAAGGACAACACAGTATTCACAATAGTGAGAATCTTCGTTGTGAGAAATTTCTCTACCATCTTCCTTAAAGTTAGACAATCTATTTGATATCCAATCTATCAACATATCTATATCATCACGATTTATTTCTGTGCGTTTACCTATTTTTAAGTTAAGTAATCCTGAACGGGCATTTCTACCTGATCGTATAGAAGCTTTAACCTCACTGAGAGATTCATCATTGAGAAGTATTGCGCAATAAACAAGAAGTTGAAGAGCTTTTGAGGCGTTTCCTTTGTCGAGTTTTCCTCCGTCAATATCCCAATCTACCTTTAAATTCAAATCAGTTTGGGTAGTAATTCCTGTTTTGTAATCGACAACCCTGGTTACTCCAGCGACATCCTCTAATCTGTCAGCATATCCGAAAAATTTAACTTCCCCACCGTCAACTAAGGTATATGTAGCTTCGAAAGAATCCTCTAATCCGGTAATTGTAATGGAATCAGTTTTTCCCTTATTCAATTCTAAAAGTTCTTGGTTTAAAATCTTCTTAATCGTTGACTTTGCAGAACGGATTAACAATAGATTTTCACCACTATCTGAAACTCCATGTTTATAGCAATGATCAACAGCATTGTCTAAAAATGTATCTAAATTTTTAAGAATGGATTTGATATGATGAGGTTGCAATGTGTGCGTGAGAGCTTTGTTTAATCCGTGTTCAAATACGTGGTGCACAATTGACCCTAAAGTGCTACTCTCTAAACGTTCCTCCAATTCATTTGGTTCTAAAAGTCTCAATAAATACCGGTAAATAAAGTTTCTTTCGCAGGCTATGAGTTTGTTTAAAGCTGATGGCGACATCCCTTCTTTGGCCCAAACTTCAATACGTTCTCTCATACTTTCAGTAAGTTCAATAGCCGGAATTTCAGGTCTAGCTTTAGGGCTGGGCATACTGAAAGTTGATTCACTTATTCGATTCTGAAC
>JABISU010000199.1 GCA_018700255.1 Flavobacteriales bacterium
AAACACGAGTTGGCTATCTAAATTTCAAAAAACAATTGTTTTAATCAACAGTTCAAGAGGTGCCATTGTCAACACGTCCGATCTATTAGACGCCCTAGACATCGGACAAGTAAGCTCTATAGGTTTAGACGTATTAGAATTTGAGGGCAATTCTCTTGAATGTCTCGATAAATTAAAAGACGCTGGTGCTAGGTCAACCCTCACTCGTCTTCTTGAATCCCCTAATGCATATCTGAGTCCACACGTTGCAGGATGGACAACAGAAAGCTATATAAAACTGAGCACTTATTTAGCAAATAAAATATTAAAGGATTTCTCTGCTGAAAGCTGATTACAATTATTCTTCAGCTCCAGTACGAGCTCTACTTGTAGCAGAATAAAGTAACTTCAAAGCAGAAGCCTGCCTTAACTCCTGCTTTACAGAAGTAACAATCCCCATTTTAGTTTCTTGATCTACTTTAAGAGACACCCACATTTTACTTTGCTCCGACTCTGCAAGCGTTTCACGCTCTTTATCTATCCAATCACGTACATCTGAAGCTTGTGAAAACGCATCGTTGAGTTGAATAACAGGTTCCGTTCCATATCTCTTATCCATAGGCATACCTATGTTTATGTAACGAATAAGATGCTTTTTTTCAACTTTATAAAGCTCTGAGGCTTCCGGCTTTGTGACTTGTACCTTTTCATCTTCAGTACGCAAAACTGTTGCAACCATGAAGAAAAATAAAAGCATGAAAACTATATCCGGCAGAGATGCTGTCGAAATAGATCCCGTAGGGCGGTTACTTCCTTTTTTAAACTTACTCATGCTTAGTAATATATTGATCCAGCGTCACGAGGCTCAGCCTCAGAGATACGTTGTGGATATAGAGCCCTTACTGCAGTAATCTTATCTAGAGTCTTTTTATCTTGTTTGTTTTTTCCATAGACCTCTTCGAGCTTTGAATAACTTTGTCCAAACTTAGCTAAAGCCAGTTCATCTCTTAGCTCATTTACAGCAGACTGTAACTCATTTTGAACCTGTAAATAGGTGTTATAAGTTGTGTTGTTGTCATTCTGCATAGATATCAAAGCAGAAGGGGGAAGTTCTTTATAATCACCTCCTAAAAGAGTAATTGTCGTTAACTTTTCTTGCCATTTTGAAAGCACCTTTCTAAATGCATCTTTATTCTTAGCTTCAGCTATCTTAACAATTTGCTCATATTCAGCAATTTTCAATTTCACATCAGCTTTCCTTACCCATTCACGTTCCGGGAATGCTGCATTTGTTTTACCATTTGCACCGGTAATAGAAATTACATCTCTGTTTTTCCCTATTTCTTGATTGTCGATTTGATGGGTCATAACACCATCTCCAGTAGCAATAAGAAAATCTTTGGCTTTATTCTTAAGCTGATCCATATCTAAAGGGAGGCCTTCTACTAAAAGCAAGTCAAGAAAGTTAACCTTTACATTAAATACATCCTGCTCTTTTGCTTGAGGAATATCAATATCGTCAGGCACAGGAGGTGGCAACTGACGCTTAATCCCCATATCAGATTCAATCGTAGTTGTTACTAACCAAAATATAAGAAGCAAGAACGCTATATCGGCCATAGAGCCGGCATTAATTTCTTGTAATTCTCGACGTGCCATATATACTTTACTTAAAGGTGCTGCTTACCTCAGCCCAAATAATAGAAGCCGCAGCTACAACGAATAAAAGGTAAACGTAAATCATACTACCACCAGCAAAAATGCTCTCTGATTCTGTAACCGTAATACCACTTGCTTCATAAGCATTTAACACCGTTCCATCAGCTAAAATGAAATAGCTTGCTAGACCTATCATTGCAAAAACTGAACCTCCAGCAAGTGTGCCCAATTGCGATTTGAAATCGTTTACAAGTTTCATTACGAAAGCATAAATTCCGAATCCAACAGCAGCAACTGAACAAGCAATACCAACAGTATAAATAATGTAGAACATCCAATCTAGGTAAACACCGTAGCTTGCTTCTCCCTCTACGAAAGACTCATCACCATTGCTCTTACCAATTATTATCGCAACAAGAAGTACGCCAAGTGCAATAATCACTAAACGAAGTCCTGTAAGAGCGGAATTAATTTTATTTTCTTCCATGATTCTTCTTATTTACCTTGAAGTTTACGCTTGTAAAGAAGATCCACTAGATCCATACTAGCCTCCTCCATATCAAGAACAATTCCATCAATCTTAGAAAGAATGTAGTTGTAGAATACCTGAAGTATAATAGCTACAATAAGTCCAGATACTGTTGTAATCAAGGCGATCTTAATACCACCAGCAACAATAGAAGCGTTAATTGTATTCGCTTCAGCGATATCGTCAAATGCAGAAATCATTCCGATTACAGTACCCATGAATCCCAACATAGGAGCTAGAGCAATAAAAAGTGAAATCCAACTTAAACCTCTCTCAAGCTTAGACATCTCTACGGAACCGTAATCCTCAATCGCTTTGGCAACCTCTTCATAGCTTCCTTCAGATCTATCGAGACCTTGATGAAAAATTGTCGCTACTGGACCTGGAGTGTTACGGCAAACTTCTTTTGCTGCATCAACACCTCCTTTCTCAAGACTTTCGTCAATCTCATTTACTAATTTTTTCGTGTTTGTTGTCGCCATATTTAAGTATATGATCCGCTCAATGCTCAAAGCAAGTCCGAGGATTAAACAAATGAGTACTGACGCCATAAAAGCAGCACCACCTTCGATGAAGTAACGCTTAACCGTCTGGTGAAAGCTTAATACCTCACGGATTTCTTCTACATCAGCAGCTGTTTCAGCAACCTCTACAGTAGGTTCTTCTACAACAGTTTCAGATGCTGAGTCAGCAACAACTGTATCTGCTGAAACGCTATCAGCCTCAATAGACATAACTTCTTCAGTTGCAACTTCTTCGAGTTGAGCAAAAACTGCAGCGGGGGTAGCTGCAAACATAATTCCCGCAATTGCGAGAAGTGAAAACAAATTCTTCATAGTCAATATTCTTGTTGAATGTATTTCATAATAAATTAGAACAACCTTGCGGAGAGACAGGGATTCGAACCCTGGATACGTTTCCGTAAACACGCTTTCCAAGCGTGCGCCATAAACCACTCGGCCATCCCTCCAATCCTCGTTAGGATTGTTCTCAAATAACAAAATGCTATCATGAGGCGGCGCAAATTACTACACAATCGAGTGATAGAACAATCATTAACATAGTTTTATTCCAAGATAGTTCTCTCACCTCTCAAGTCCTTCAGTATGTGATCTCGTATGAGGCTTAAATCATCCGACTCGCCTAAGAGCATCATCAGCTTAATGATTGCTGCCTCAGTAGTCATATCACCACCTGATATTACTCCACAATCAGATAGCACTAAACTAGTTGCATACCGTTCATGAACAACTCCACCATGGCCACACTGAGTAACATTTACAATTGAAACTCCCCTTTTTTGGGCTAAATCCAGAAGGTTTTTAAACTGCTTGTTGTCTGGAATATTTCCACTACCGAAAGTTCCTAAAACCACGCCTCTCAATTCATCCCAATCAAGAATTCGCTCAAAAACATCAAAAGACATGCCGGGAAAAATAGGAAACCAAGCCACTTTAGATTCAAAATGATCGTGTAAAGTCAGTGCGCCTTTAGGTGCCCTATAAAGATTGTGTTTTCGAACCTTAAATCCTACACCAGCATCAACTAAAGCTGGAAAATTAGGGCTGATAATTGCATTTAAACTCTCAGCACTTTCTTTGTGAGTTCTGTTGCCTCGAAAGAGTTGATTTCCGAAATAAACTGCAACCTCTTGAATGGTAGACTCTCCCCACTGCGATCTATTAGAATCAGGATTCTCAGGATTGGGATGGGCGGCTAGCATAACAGCACTCAGTAAATTCTCACGCCCATCAGTCCTGGGCATACCTATTGGCAATTGGCTTCCCGTTATTATTACTGGCTTTCTCAGGCCCTCAAGCATAAAACTTAACGCAGATGCCGTATACGACATCGTATCAGTACCGTGAAGAACAACAAAACCATCGTACAGTTCATGTTTCTTCATCACCACACCAGCAATTTTCCTCCAATGCATCGGGGTTACATTAGAGCTGTCGATAGGAGACTGAAAACTTACCGAATCAATAGAAATTCCAGCGCGGTTCAGCTCAGGAACATGGCGCGTAATTTGGCTGAAATCAATCGGAACAAGAGACCCCGTCATGGGATCATGAACACTACCTATCGTACCCCCAGTATAAATAAGTAGTATTTTCCTTTCTGCACTCATTTCTATCATTTCATTTTTTAAGACCAAACATCTTCACGGCTCCTTCCTTTGTCACGCTCGCAACTTCTTCGAAACTCACACCCTTTATTTCCGCCAACTTTTTTGCGATGTGAACAAGGTAAGACGATTCATTCCTCTTACCTCTATGTGGTACAGGGGACAGGTATGGGCTGTCAGTTTCTAATACCAATGACTTAAGCGGAATACTGGGCAATACTTTATCTAACCCACCATTTTTATATGTACTAACTCCTCCTATTCCAAGTAGAAAACCACCGTAGTCTAAAGCTCTTTCAGCTTCTTTGAGTCCACCAGTAAAACAATGAAAAACCCCCCTGAGACTCTCATCATTCACCTTATCCATCAAAGAAAATAGCTCTTCCCAAGCATCGCGAACGTGAATCACAATCGGCAACCCGCGCTCTTTAGCCATTTTTGCCTGAGTTAAAAACGCTTCACTTTGCTCAGCCTTAAATTTCTTCTCCCAATACAAGTCTAATCCTATTTCACCAACAGCAACAAAATCCATATCATCAGGTGGAGAATCTAATGTTGCCATGATTGATTCTAATTCTTTCTCCCAATCTTCATTTACATAACATGGATGGAGCCCCATCATTCCGTAGCACGCCTTTGGCCACTTCTTCATCATGTCTAAAACCCTTGGCACGCTTTCTAAATTAATATTAGGTAGTAAAATTGTCTCAATTCCTGACTCAAAACATCGCGTCATAGCCTCTTCCCTATCATCATCAAACTGATCGAGATAAAGATGAGTGTGTGTATCAATTAGTTTTATTTCAGTGTTCGCCATAAATACAAAGATACCTGCGACTACCTTTGAACTGTGCAAGCACCTAGATTTCTTATAGCAAGATTTAGCTCCATTGGAGATATTATACTAACATCCCCTTTAATACATTCTATTAGAGCGCATTATGGCGCAGAAGCTCGAATAGATTTTGTCTGCCTATCAAAATTTAAAAGTGCCGCAGAATTACTTCATGGTTTAGATGAAATTCATTTAGTAGAAAGATCAACCATTGAAATCTCGTCTGGTCTTAAAAAATTGAACTTCCATTACTTCATTGATTTACACTGCAGCGTCAGGTCAAGGTCTTTATCTAAAGCCTTAGGAATATTGACGTTTAAGGTCGATAAACAGTCTGCACCTCGATTTGCGCTTACTCTTGGCCTCAGAAAAAAGCCAGTACTTCACTTTGTAGATAGGTCCCTAAAACTTCTAGATACTTTTAATATTCGTGAACCTGAGAATTCTGTTTGGGGTACAATAAAAACAAGCAATGTGCCTGTCCCTGAATCTTACATCGCTATCACTCCTGGAGCAACATACAAAGGGAAGGCTATCCCTGAATTCATACTCTTAGAAATATGCGAAAAACTCACGGATTTAGGAATTGTAATCGCACTCGTAGGTGGCCCAGACACTTCTGAAATAGCCTCAAGGATAGAATCCAAATCACCACTTATCACCTCCTTCTGTGGAACCACAACATTAAAACAAACTGCACACATTCTAAAGCACTCAAAGCTTGCTATAGGAGGGGACACAGGAGTAATGCACTTAGCTTGTGCTTTAGGAATTCCACTGATATCAGTTTGGGGTTGCACAAGACCTTCTCTAGGACTTGCTCCATGGAAACCAAACCCTAATTCTTCTATCCTCCTACCAATTGGCAGAGGTGAAAGACCATGCTCGCGACACGGTGCGAAATGCCGATTCTCAAAAAGAGGAAAAGACCTTTGTATCAATCATGTTTCAGCTGACCGGATTATTGAATCTACTCAAAGAATATTGTAGAGCTACTCAAATAACGCCTTTAGCTCAGTAGCTTCTACAGGCTTCATTTTACCAGCAAGAACTAGCCTTAACTGACGACGTCGCAAAGCCCCTTTAAACCTAACAATTTCTTCTTCGGTCTCAGGAATTGTTTCAGGAACTTCAATAGGAGCTTCTTGTCGGTCAACAGCAACAAAAGTGTACATCGCCTCATTACACCTAATCTTCTTTCCTGTTACAGAATTCTCGGTAAATACCTCAAGATAAACCTCCATTGAAGATCTAAAGGATCTTGTTACTTGTGATTCTATAATTACAATATCACCTAACTTAATGGGTTTTTGAAAAGATACATTATTCACAGCAGCAGTAACAACTACCTGTCTACAATGCCTGTTCGCAGCAATAGCTGCAGCAATATCCATCCAGTGTAATAAATTACCACCCATCAGATTTCCTAAAGTGTTTGTATCATTAGGAAGAACAATTTTAGTTGTTGAAGAGAATGTCTCGCGGGGGTGCCTTGTTGTTACCATAGTGCAAAAGTAACATTCTATCTATTATCATTCGGCTTAATAGAAGTTTTTAAAACACCTACACTATATTTGCCGTCTCTTAATTGGTGCTATAGCTCAGTTGGTAGAGCAATGGACTGAAAATCCATGTGTCCCAGGTTCGAATCCCGGTAGCACCACAAAAAGCAAAAGCTCGACACTATGTGTCGAGCTTTTTTTATGCTTGCTTTCTATGGAAGATGGAATGGAATTACCTATTTGGCGAGTTGACTCAACCCTCAAACAGCGAGAGCAAAGCTAAAATGTCCCCCACGCCGACGACACCATCACCATCGATATCTCCCCAACCGCAGTCAGCTGAGCACCCAAATTGACTGAGCAGGTCGAGCAAATCATTGACCCCGACGATCCCGTCGCAATCTCCGTCTGCGGGCGAACATGAGATGCACGATTCATCGTCGTACGTCGCGCCAGCATCGTAATTGCTTGCGGCCTCATTCGTGCATCCAAACACTACGAGATCGGTCATGTCGAAAGGCTCGCCAGACACGACCATTAACTCCGACAAGAGATAAGTGCCGGGCGGACCAACTCCCACAACTAGCCCCGCCTGCCCTGTAACGTCTTGGCCTTCGAGTGTCGTAAACTGGCCCACAAGGGTGAGCCCCTCGATCAACAATCTTTCATTCCAGATTGACCCACCAACTGCAAGCAGTCCAGAACCTCCCGTATCTTCCGAAGACCACATTCCCGACTGAAAATTGGAACCCTGACCTTCCACAGATCCATTGTCGAAGAGGTAAGGCATGCCGAAGAATCCAGGAGATTCGGCCCACATGTCCGCCAGCGTCCAAAACGATGAAAATTCTAACTCTGGCAAAAAGGAAAAGAAACTTGGGTTAATGCCATCTTGCCTGGGTAACGTATTCTCATCCGATCCCGAGAGGGAAGACACGTACAAGCCACCAGGCGCATGGATGGACCACGACGCATCACTATCTCCCCACAGCCCCATCATGCGCATGTCCGCACCCGGAATGGTTGCAAAGTCCGCGTAAAGCCTGTATGTCTTGGCGCCTGCGGGAATAACTGAAAGCTCCCCATTGTGTTCCGTGACGAGCTCCAGTACCCAGCCCTGGAAGGTTGACTCTGCCGTGTCCAGAAGTGTCAATACTTCCAGCCCGTCCAACTCTTCGCAGTTTTGCTGTTGTTGGCTGGTAAAGAGGATAATATCATGTACGTTGTACGTCCCGTCCCCATCCAAATCACATGCTCCAGGGCCCACCTCTGTCCCGTCTGAAATTGAATCGCCCCATACCCAGTCCATAATAAAGGGCAAGAAGTCGGTGTTGGTAATCACTCCGTCCAAGCTACCATCAAGGCATTCGCAGGGCACGGTTTGTGCGTTGGTTATCCAAGGAGAGCAAACCAATGCAGCCAGTAGAAAAACAACATTCCTATTCATATGCCAAATATAACACCTTAACCTATTCAGCTGCTGTCTCTGTGAAGAGTTATAAGATGAACTATAAAGTTATATTATCTTCTCCAAATTCTCCTCAAATTTTTCGAATTTCCCGCCCCGCTTCTCCACATATAGTGTGGGATTTACGTGTGAACGAAGGCTTGCGGGGTCTTCGATTGTACACCCAAGAAGTCGAAAAGCGAGCAAGGAGAACTATGATTCATGATTTTCTAGTTACCTTACTTCACAGAATGATTGAATTTCAAATTCCGAAAATGTCTCGATTCCTTTTTATTTTCTTGGCTTTTGCCAGCATTTTTACTACTGGATGTGTTCCGGTCACCTTTGATGAGCCCATGCCTATGAATCGTCGGAACCTCGATCATTTTCCAAGTTCACTCCAAGGCTCTTGGGCAAGTGAAGACGACGATGTGATGTTGCATATTTTTCGTGATCATTTCTCTTTACAGGAATCTATTTTCTTGAGTGACAGCGTCATTTTGAGGAAATACAAAAAGAAATTCGTGGTCAGTGTACAACTAGAAGAAAATAAGAGGTTTTGGGAAGTATTTCAGGCCTCATTGGCTGGAGATAGCCTCACGTTGCTCACCCTCAGTTGGAAAGATGAAGACAAGAAACAAAAAATACAATCTATTCTGGGGGATAGACTGGAGATTTTCTTTGATGGAGACATTGTTGACAGCACTTCATTCTTAGGCAGAAAGGATAGTGTCTCCCAAGTACACGCCTCACTGCTAAACAACTCTGAATTCAAGGAATTAATGGAGCATTGTGCCGATACAATCGGCACCTATATTCGTGTTCAAACCGGGATTTAAATTCCTTCAAATCCTCATCAAATTTATCGGATTTCCCGCCCCGCTTCTCCTCCTCCACAAGATTGTCAAAAGACATAAAAAGCTTATTCTTTCAGACATCGGACGGACATTCCCATCCAATGGCTTTGAGAATTTAAATTGATTGTGGCGCCATATGCGCAGCTTAAAAAACTTGAATTGTTAGGTAAGTTTTCAGTTGTTGTCCACATAAAATAGTCGCCAGAAAGACTGTAGTAACCACTTGCATTTCTCCATCCTTGTGGAATAAAATCTAATCCTGATTCACCCGTTCCTAATCCCCAGGCATTAGCGGCAGCTAGAGATACTCCAGCTAATTCAATTCCGCCATAGTAATCGATGGCGACCAGAACATCATCTTTGCTTGGAGCTGACCAACCTGATGGACACAAACCACGTGAATCTGTTACGGCCTCAAAATTATAAAGTCTTCCGTGCCAATTTAAATTTTCAATTTCGTCGCATGGCCCGTAGCAATCTGATCCCTCGTCTCCATAAATGGATGATGCCCCGGATTGAGTAGAGCTCCATTCATTATCATCTAATCCTCCTGGGATACTGTTTCCATTTTGATAGAATTCCGTTCTCAAATTCTCCGAAAACCAACACTGCTCACCTATCAGCACTGTCTGATAGTTGTAATCGTTGTAGCTGACAGGATCTCCACAAGTCCAATCAGAGGAGTCGGGTTCCTCATCAACGAAGCATTCTGTGGCATACACAGAGAGTAACTCCATCAAATCATCTATCCCGATGGCACCATCACCATCAATGTCTTGCGGGCAGGATTCTATCGGGAAGCATTGTTGCAAATCTTCGTTCCAAATGGTTCCAGAGCCACAGGCCGCAGGGTCTAGAATAGGATTTATTTGGGATGGAAGGCATGATTGTGTAAAGGCATCCCAATATGTGCCCTCAGCGCAAATGAAAGCACCTTCATCGCAATTATTTCCATATACAGGGAATATGCAAGGAATGGAGTCTGATTGAATGGGTTCATAATTACAGGCGCTTGGATCAAGACATCCAGAACCATCCAAATGATCACAAATACCATTGTTGTTTAAATCGGTGTATGGGCTACTCTCCACTTCGACCCAAATAGAATCCTCGCAAATTTGTCCATCGGGCAAAGTCACAGTAAATGTATAATTCCCACTTTCGTTTGTATAAAGCTCCTGATTTGGCATGTTCGACCCGTTGAACCATTCAACTTCACCAGTCACCTCACTGGGGTCTTCTCCAACACCTCCCATTGGCAATCCATGATTCGAGCCTTTTGCATCCATAAAGTATCCACTTTCTATTCCTTCCAGCGGCCAGAAAGAAATGAGCGTGGAGTCACTTAAGTCTATCTCTAAGAGGCTGTCTTGAATATATGATGCGTCAAGTGCCGTATGCCAAATGCCAACATTCCTGAGGTAGCCTTTAAAAAAACCACCCAACGGATCGCCCTTTCCAAGTCTAACTGGACTCGATTCAGGGTTGTATGTCCATCCGCCCCAATTGTGGCCGCAAAATGTGTCGAGAGATTCATATGAAAGGATATTCATACCATCAACATAAACCTGGATATTGGAGAATGAAAAATTATTATTCTGCCCGAAAACAAAGGTGTATCGATGCCAATGCTCATCATTAATATCTATAGGCCATGTAGCAAAGTGGGATGGACTCTTAAAAGAGGCACCTTCTAAGCCACATTGCGGCGTGTTAAACCCACAACGAATGTCTGCCCAACAATCGGTGCCACAGGATTGTGTGAAAACGTCCATAGCTCCGTTGAAATCGGTCATTGCGTCAAAAGACACTGAGAAAGGTTGAGTTCCAATTATGGCAGGGCTTTCCATTAAAATAAAATCATCACTACCGTCAAAGAAAGTTCCACTCTGAACCCCCGATGAAAGAATAAACTCTTCTTCGAGACAAGTGAAAACAGAATCAGGAACATCAACGCAGTTTTGTGCACCAGCAGTTACTGACACGAAAAGCGCTAAAAGCATCATCAAAGGTTTCATTTGGACATTGATTTGGTGATTAGATATAGAGTTGTATAGAAACTATTTCCGTTGAGGGTTAAGATTTTCTAAATATACTTAAATTTCAACATATATAACCAATCACTAATTTGTGTGTTTTGGTTTCACAAAATTATTTCTAAATGGAAACCTCATCCCCTTAGAATGTGCATCCATAATTTCTATAACGAACACCTTAAAGTTTTATCAAATTGATTTAAAGAGTCTAACTTAGTTCAAAGAATCCTTCCCAATTGAGGTCAAATTCTCCTCAAATTTATATTTAAAGATAACTTTTCGATTTTTTTGTCTTGATTTTCTGGATTCAACGTGTCTAAAATTTTCTTGAGATCGATGTTGAAGTGTTTCGACTTCCCGCCTCTCAGCTCCACCGATTTTGTATTTAAATACAAGTTATAGATTTTTTGATATTGATTCTTATGCGTCTAATTTATCCAACTTTCGCTGAAGACTTCCAGGGAATTTATCAAATGGTTTTGAAGACGTTCAGGTAGGTTAGTTAATTAAAATCCACCTCGTATGAGGTGCTTCGACCTTTGCCCACAGTTTTAAATATTCCTAGATCTTTTAACTTGACCATTTCTCTGGTAGCTGTTGATTTCGAAACTTTAGTAATTTTCATATACTTTTTAGCTGACATTCCCCCTACGAATCCATCAAGTCCTTTGCTAAACATTTTCTTCAATACCAAAGTTTGATTTGCAGTAAGAACATCTTTGTGAAGATCAAATAATCTAGTTTTTTTCAATGTAAAGTTGATGATTTTCTCTGCATTGTCAAACGAATCCAGGATGGTTTCAATGAAATATTTAAGCCATTCTGTAATCTCATTACTTTTACTACCAACTCTAAGTGATTCGTAATATTTGTTTTTATCTTTTTCAATAGCAACAGATAAACTTAATAGCAATGGATGCCCTACAGTTTGTAATAAAGCCTTTTCAGCAATCGATCTTCCAATTCTCCCATTACCATCTTCAAAAGGATGAATACTCTCAAAATATAAATGAGCGATAGCAGATCTTAAAGCAGCAAACTTTATTTCTTTCTTTCCCCCAGGTGCAGTTTCATTAAACCATTTAATAAATAAACTCATTTCCCTTGAGACTGAGGAGGAGGGAGGAGCCACAAAACGAACAACTTCTCTACCAAGTCTTCCAGAAACAACCTGCATGGATTCTTGATGAGTCCTCCAACAACCGGCTTTTACAGTAGTGTTTTTTTGGAACATTAATTTATGCCAATGAAATAACTTCTCTTCTGTCAGTAAAGACTCATAATCCTTATGAACAACGGACACCATTTCAGCTATTCCTTTAGCTCTAATATCTCTTACGGTAGAACTGTCTGAAGGCATGCCTATATTTTTCTTTATTGAAGATATTACATCTTTTCTGCTCAAAAACTCTCCCTCAATTTCTGATGTTTTTATCGCCTCTGAAACTAATATGTCAACCAATGTTTCTGCATGTTGTTTCTCATCTAAAAAAGCCAAACCTCCTTTTGCAATGCCTAACTTTTCCGAGAAAACATTGTAATACACCTCAACTTTATCTTTGTTGTAGGTAAATTTCCTCCAGTCTTCTTGTTCCCAATTATATTTCATGATCCGATTGCGATTCTTATTCGGCTCAAATATATAAAAAATATGAGCCGATTACACATAGTAATCGAATCAGTGATAAACAAAATCTATGATTGTTAGCCACAATTAGACGTAACTCTAATTTGAGTTTGTTTCCGACTAATCTCCTTCAACTCCCCCTCAAAATGTTTCGACTTCCCGCCTCGCTTCTCCACAAAAAATAAACCCACTCAATGAGTGGGTTTTTGTTTATGCAAGTATTTTCCTTTTCATTATTCGACTCGGATGTATTTTTTGTTGTTTCTAATATACATCACGCCTGTGACAGGGTTGGTGATGCCCCTCCCTAAAAGGTCGTAAGTTTTATTGTCCATAATTGCAGTAGGTGTTAATTCTTCAACACCCACTGTATTAGTCACATCGACACCAACATTACCATAAACAAATTCCCATCTTCCAATAAAAACATCTGGAATAACTTCTGTCACTTCCCAAAATAATTCATCTTCTATTAAACACGCAACTCCAGCCGAGTCATTTGTTAAAATTGCAGTAACATTCATTGTATCGGTAAGGGGGGTATTGTGATTAAACAAAAATCCACTGTCATCAATTAAAGTATCTTCAGCAATAATGTTGCCTTGAGCGTCTGTAACCTCCCACGAGATAATATTTTCAGCAGGTGGCCAAGTTAAATAGTGTCCTGGATGGTATAATTTAACCAAACCAGTATCAGATACATTAACGATTAAGTTCATCATGTCGCAAGAGACTTGCGCTTGTGTTGTTTGAATTAGCCCTAAAGCAATACCTAACATTATTAATACTTTTTTCATTTTCCTTCTAGTTTTCTAAATTGCATACTGCAAGAGTGTCAAAGTTACTTTAAATCCTCCTCAAATTTATCGGATTTCCCGCCCCGCATCTCCACTAAAGATAAACCCACACCATTGAATGGGTTTTCATGTAATTTTTTATCTATCTGAAGTAAAAAATTTAATCATGATACAAACCTATTCACAACATTCACCTTCAACATAGGATGTAACACCTCCTGTTATGGTTGCAACGCAAGAATTAGAATAAGTAACATCATTACATCCACAAACAGGTTCCCATAGAGCAATGCACATTGCAGTTGAATCTATAAGTGTAGTATCAATGCAATATAAATTGTTTGTGATTGGAGGATTAACGCATGTATCCTCTTTATTACATGAGATAATAAATAAACAAATTGCTAAACTAAAAAAAAGTAATCTCATTATTTTAAATATGGTTTTTAATTAAAAAAAAATGATTTCATTTAGATCTATGAAAAATATTTAATGAGGCAATTTACAATAAGATTATAAATCCTCCTCAAACTTATCGGATTTCCCGCCCCGCTTCTCCACTTCAGTGGTTTCTATTTCTGGTATCGAGAGCTACGCTATATTTCCCTTGTGATAGCGTTACCTTGTCATACTATAAGTGAACCTAAAATATCTATGATGCTTTATAAATTTTGTTTTATAATCCTGTTTGTTCCAACCATTCTCCTGGCACAGAACCCCAATCCCAGCCCAGAGTTGGATGACTATATACTTGCTGAAATGGACTATGAAAATCTTCCCGGAATGTCAACTTTAATTGTGAAGGGAGGAGAAATAGTTTGGGTTGAGTCCTATGGAATGGCTGACATTGAAAACAACGTCCCCGTAACAGACTACACTGCGTTTTTAATGGCATCTGTATCAAAATTATTTATGGCGACAGCATTTATGCAACTTGAAGAAGATGGCCTAATAGATTTGGATGAAGACATCAACATATACCTGCCCTTTGATGTTTTTAACCCCAACTATCCTAACATTAGCATCACCTCTAGGATGCTGATGACCCATACATCATCGATTGCAGATGATTGGTCATCGATGGACACCCATTACACCATTGGTGACCCTACGATCACCTTAGGGGATTACATGGAGATGTATTTTTCTACATCAGGTGTAGATTATGATGCTCAGAATAATTTCAACAATGATCTTCCTGGGACTGATTTTGACTATTCTAATATGGCTGCTGACCTAGCAGGGTATTTAGTGGAAGTTGTTTCGGAGGAATTATTCAGCGAATACAGCAACACCCATGTTTTTGATGCGCTATGTATGGACAATACATCTTGGTATTTGTCCGACTTCGATACACTTAACGTTGCCCGTCCCTATGATTGGCAAGGAGGTCAGTTCAACCCTTACGCACACTATGGGTTCCCAGGTTATACCAGCGGGCTTTTAAGGTCAAACGTTCTTGATATTGCTAATTTCATGATTGCTTATTTACAAAACGGATTGTTCAACAACAATCAGCTTTTAAGTGAAGCCTCTATTGACGAAATGCTCACATTTCAAGTGCCTGACATTGATGATAGACAAGGAATTAACTGGTACACAGAAGAAATCTACCTTTCCGGAGGAGGAGTGGTAGATCTATGGGGACATAATGGGGGTGAAGGCGGTTCGACAACAGAGTTATATATCAACCCAGACAATCAAATAGGTATTGTAGTTCTGAGTAATGGTGAAGGTGAGTTACTTTACGTTGTGGATGAACTTTATGATTACGCTCTCTCACTCACCACTTCAGGCGTTGGAAATCCAAGTTGTGAGGATGTCTCGATAGGTGAGTCATTCATAAATAATCCGGCTATACAGGTGTCTCCAAACCCTGCAACAAACACATTTTCTATTGAATCAGAAAAGGGCGGTTTGGTTACTCTATACTCCATTTTAGGGAAACAAATACTCAAGCAAGAGGTCAGCTCTGTTGCAGAAATAGATGTTTCGGAACTCGCAAGAGGTAACTATTTTATTCAGTTAGACAATTCTCGTATTAAACTGGTGCTACAATAATATGCTTCGATAAAGGGTCTCTCTGGAGTAGCATATCGTTCGTGAATAGGCTTTTGATATTCTAGTAATTCAATCAAATCCTCCTCAAATTTATCGGATTTCCCGCCTCGCTTCTCCATCACGTCAACTAAAATATAACTGTATTCGTTTAATAAAACGACACCATACTAGCTTAGGATTTAGCTTACAAAAAAAGCGCCAACACTAATGTTGACGCTTTCAAATAGAATATTTAATTTTTACCTATTGAAGTTCTTCACAAGTAGCTCCATATGCTATAAGGAAACCAAGTAAATCGGCTGATCCGATCTCACCATCCTCATTAAAATCAAATGGACAATCGCCACCTGTACAAGGATCCATAACACAAGATCCATCGTCGTTATTTGCAAACGCTACAAAGTTCTCTGCCAAAGGGTCTGTACATCCTGAGAATACACAAGAACCATCGTCAGAAGTATTTACTTCTAGATAGTTATCTGCTCCAATGTAAGTACAACCAGTAGCTACACAAGAACCATCGTCATCTGTAGCAGAAGCATCGTAGTTTTCAGCAGCAGGATTAGTACAACCTGAAATGATACATGATCCATCATCAACTAAAGCCGAAGAATCGTAGTTGTCGGCAGCAGGATTAGTACACCCTGAACAAGAACTGTTATCTCCACCACAAACGCCACATTCATCAAGAACGTTACCATCACAATCACAAGTGCCATCAGCTATTCCACCTCCACCACAAACTCCACACTCATCTAAAACGTTTCCAGCACAATCACAAGCACCATCAGCAATTCCATCTCCTCCACAGACTCCACACTCATCATTTATCAAACATGAGCCATCATCAACTATAGCTGAGGCATCGTAGTTACAAGCTGAAGCGTCAGTACAACCTTCACATGATGAGTTGTCACCTCCACAAACGCCACAATCGTCATCCACAGCACAAGAACCATCCGCATAAATTGCATCTAGATTATAGTTACAAGCTGAAACATCCATACAACCAGCAATTCCTTCTGGGAATGTTAAAGTCATTCCCTCAGCGTAGTGAGATTCTTGAGCCTGGTCACGAATCTGAATGTTTACGAGAGCATTAACCTGACCCGATGTAGTAAACTGACCCAGTAGAACTCTACCAGCTACAGGAACTCCTTGAGAGTTAGCACCAGGTACAACGAAGACAGACCCTCCGATGAAAGTATTGACTATGAAGTCACCTCCAGAGTTAAAGTCATCTAGTGATGATAAAGCTGCATCAAAAGCACTATTCAAGCCATCATCGTCTCCTGGTTCAGCTCCAATAGTAAACCAACTATCAAACTCTAGATTAGGGAAAGAAGGAAAAAAGAGTGGATTTATTCCTCCACCGAAATCAGATCCAACAGCATCGTTGTAGAAGCCATCTACAGCAGATGAAGTCATCTCCCATGGAGCTGTATCTGTTCCATACATAGCTGTTACTTCAGCAGCATCAGCTGTCAAATTAGCGAAGAGACGGTAAGTAATAGCTCCTGTCCCAAGTGGATCAGAAGAAACAACCTCGTAAGAAAGACCAGTACAAAGACCGTCTCCAAAAACACATGATGAACCATCTCCTCCACAAACGCCACAATCATCATCCACAGCACAAGAACCATCATCATAAATTGCATCTGGATTATAGTTGCAAGCTGAAGCATCCTGACAACCAGAAATTCCTTCTGGGAATGTCATAGTTAAACCTTCTGCATAATGGCTAACATCTGCTTGATCTCGAACTTGAACATTTACAAGAGCATTAACCTGACCCGATGTAGTAAACTGACCAAGTAGAACTCTACCAGCTACAGGAACTCCTTGAGAGTTAGCACCAGGTACAACGAAGATAGAACCTCCGATGAAAGTGTTGACTACGAAGTCGCCTCCTGAGTTAAAGTCATCTAGTGATGATAATTCTGCATCGAATGCACTATTCAAACCATCATCGTCTCCTGGCTCAGCTCCAATCGTAAACCAACTGTCAAACTCTAGGTCAGGGAAGGCAGCAAAGAAGAGTGGATTAACTCCTCCACCGAAATCAGATCCAACTGCATCGTTGTAGAATCCATCTGAAGCAGAGGAACTCATCTCCCATGGAGCTGTATCTGTTCCATACATGGCTGTTACTTCAGCAGCATCTGCAGTGAAATTAGCATATAGACGGTAAGTAGTAGCTCCTGTTCCTAATGGATCAGAAGAGACAACCTCGTAAGAAAGACCAGTACAAAGACCGTCTCCCCAAGAACATGAACCATCATCATACATCGCTTCAGGGTCATAGTTTTGAGCATCTTCATTCATACATCCACTGCAAGAAGAATCATCTCCTCCACATACGCCACACATATCATCCTGTGCACATGAACCATCCTCAAATACTGCTGAAGGATCGTAGTTACAAGATGAAGCGTCTGTACAACCTCCACAAGTGGAGTTACCTCCTCCACAAACTCCACACTCATCTAAAACGTTTCCATCGCAATCACAAGCTCCGTCGGCGATTCCTCCTCCTCCACAAACTCCACATTCATCAAGAACGTTTCCTTCACAATCACAAGTTCCATCAGCGATTCCGCCGCCGCCACAAACTCCACACTCATCAAGAACGTTTCCATCACAATCACAAGCTCCATCAGCAATACCTCCTCCTCCACAAACTCCACATTCGTCATTCACTGCACATGAACCATCGTCAATAATAGCTGAGGCATCGTAGTTACAAGATGAAGCGTCTGTACAACCTCCACAAGTGGAGTTACCTCCTCCACAAACTCCACACTCATCTAAA
>JABISU010000212.1 GCA_018700255.1 Flavobacteriales bacterium
GCTCTTCTGCAACAGGCTCTTCTGCAACAGGCTCTTCTGCAACAGGCTCTTCTGCAACAGGCTCTTCTGCAACAGGCTCCTTAGTAGCAAGCTTTTTAGCAGCAGACTTTTTAATAGTCGGCCTTTTAGCCCTCGGTTTAGTTTCCTTTTCAGCCTTTACTTCCTCTTTAGAAGAAGCATCTTCTGATTCAGAAGTCTCCTCTAATTTAGCAGCAGCTTCTAATTTATCAGCCTCCTCCTTCTCTTTAGCAATTTTTCTAGCTTCCGCTTGTGCATCAGCTTCATCTTTTTCTTCTTTACGCTCGTTTAAACCTTCAGCTACAGCTTCAGCAAGTGTACGAGTAATTAGGTCGATTGATTTTGATGCATCGTCGTTAGCAGGAATAACAAAATCAACTGGGCGAGGATCGCTGTTTGTATCAACAATAGCAAAGACAGGAATATTAAGCTTCTTTGCCTCTGCTAAAGCGATATGCTCTTTCCTAACATCTACAATGAATATCGCCGTTGGAAGTCTCGTCATGTCAGCAATAGAGCCTAAAACTTTATCTAGCTTTTCTCTTTGACGGCTAACTTGAAGACGCTCACGCTTAGATAGAATAGCAAGCGTACCATCCGCTTCCATCTTATCAATCTGAGTCATCTTACGAATAGCCTTACGGATAGTTCCGAAATTAGTAAGCATGCCTCCTGACCAACGCTCAGTGATGTATGGCATACCGATAGCCTTTGCGTGTGCTGAAACGATATCTTGACCTTGTTTCTTTGTAGAAACAAAAAGGATTTTCTTTCCGCTCTTTGCAATTTGTTTCATTGCGGCGGCGGCTTCGTCAATCTTAACGATGCTTTTATGCAAATCTATAATGTGAATTCCTTTCTTCTCTGTGAAGATGTAAGGCGCCATATGTGGGTTCCACTTGTGCTTTAGGTGGCCGAAGTGAGATCCGGCTTCGAGCAATTGCTCAAAATTAGTACGAGCCATGTTGTTAGTTTACTTTCCTAGTTTAAAGCAATCCCATAGTAGCCACTTAATTGTGTGAGTCTTTGGAATTTGGATGCTAAACAAATTATTAAAAAATGAAGACGTGTCAGGCGGCAGCCATTAACGCTTCGAGAATTGTTCTTTCTTACGAGCTTTCTTCTGTCCGAATTTCTTACGCTCAACCATACGTGGATCACGAGTTGTAAGACCTTCAGCTTTAAGAGTTGATTTATTTTCAGGATCTATTTCGATAAGAGCCTTAGAAATTGCTAAACGTATCGCTTCTGCTTGACCGGTAATACCACCACCAGCAACGTTTACTTTAATATTGTATTTACCTGCTGTTTCAGTTAGCTCGAAAGGCTGGTTAATCTTGTATTGGAGAGTCCCTGTAGGGAAGTAGTCTTTATAGTCACGCTTGTTGATCGTGAATTCTCCCTTTCCTTCTGACAAGTAAAGGCGAGCTACTGCGTCTTTACGACGGCCTGATGTGTTAATTACGTCCATGCTTCAGATTAGTGGTTGAAAGTGATTGTCTTCGGCTCTTGAGCTTCATGTTTGTGACTCGGTCCAACATAAACGTGCAAGTTGCGGAAAAGTGCGCGACCTAATGTATTCTTAGGGAGCATGCCTCTTACAGCTTCTTCAACCATTGAAAACGGCTTTCGTGCCATAACCTCAGCAGCTGTACGAGTACGTTGTCCTCCTGGGTAACCGGTGTAACGCATATAAATCTTCTGATCCCACTTCTTTCCAGTAAGCTTAATCTTCTCAGCGTTTATGACAACTACGTAATCTCCGCAATCTGCGTGAGGCGTAAAATTAGGCTTGTGCTTGCCACGTATAAGTTTTGCAACTTCTGAAGCAATTCTTCCTAGAGTCTGCCCTTCAGCATCTACTAGCAGCCATTTTTTATCGGCATTCTCCTTATTAGCGGAGATTGTTTTGTAACTTAAAGTATCCACAGCGAATGTCTTGCGTGTTCGATTTTCCCCCAAATTTAGGGGTGCAAAGATAGTTAACAATGTGGATAACCAAGCCTTTTAGGTGGACAAAAATTACTTTTTTCCATTCCGACGCTTCAATTCTAAATCGTAACTGCAAATAAACACGTGCTGAGTCCATGGATCCGGAGTGTTTATTTGTTGTTCAATTTGGTAACCAAAAGAAACCCAACGGCGTTTGGACACTTTGTGTTTAGCCATAAATCTATATCTAAAATCGCTCTGATAAAACCCTTCCTGAGATGGTTTAAAGAACAGTTCCGTATATATGGCTAATCGTAATTTTTTAGAAACCTTATAATACAAGGCAGGACTTAGTCGGAAAGTTTGCCTATAATCTGTTTTTAGTTGGTATATAAATCGAAATGAGGCGGAGAGGTTTGAGATGAGGGGGCGTTTATATTTTGCAGATAAAGCAATACGGCGTAACGGCTCTAAGGCGTACTCGTCAGTTCGTGACATGCCGAGTCGGAGTGCTGAGGAGAACTTCCAGTAAGGAGAGAGCTCTCTTGAAAGGGTGAAATTCGTAAAGGCAGATCCCAGGCGGGAGGCTTCGTAGTCTAAACGAGTTTGGGCTTCTGAAGAGAATTCTAAATTATTAGTAATGTTCTTAGAAATAGACATGCTAGACCAAACCCCGTAATCTGTCCACTGTCCAAAAATCGACGTAGAAGAAAAGAACAGAGAGAGGAGAATGATCGCAAGCCTGACCATACTTTTAATACTCGTCATATATTAGGATTGGTGCTGAGGTTACTATTTCGTCTCTGTCTTCAATCTCAACTTCAAAATAAAATGCGATCTTAGGGAGGGGACTTGTTGTTGAAGATGTGTCCTCTGAGTACACATATAAGGTGTAATCTCCTGTTCTAAGCCAGTTAAAAGCAAATTCACCATCAGGGTTTGTATCAACTTTATCATCCGGACTTGTGTGATTGCCATAAATTATGTGAACCTCTACATCTGATGCCGGAATGGTGTCGACGGTGGAGGCGGGGTTGTTTATTTGGACTCTACGAACGAGACTAATGGAACCCTCGATAGAAGCGCTTCCTCCCTCGCCGGGAGTTTTAACGCAAGAAATAAGAGTAATAGTCGTAAAAATTAAAGTTGTGAGATAATGCATCGTTTTCATAGGTGCTAAATTACATTCAAATCGTAACTTGCTCTCGCTTATGCATAATATTGATTCAATCCACGATGTAACGACGCTTCCTTTAGGTGAGGGAAGGCTAGAGGTCGTTTGCGGGCCTATGTTTTCTGGTAAAACAGAAGAGTTGTTAAGAAGGGTAAGACGAGCGGTGATTGCTCATCAACCAACTCTGATAATTAAACCAGCTACAGATACGCGTTACGCTATAAACGAAGTTGTATCACACGATAAGAATGCGATGCCTTCTAAGGTTGTAGAAAAAAGTCGGGATATCTTGAATTCCCTTGAGGTAGATGGAAGAATGGCGGTAGTTGTAGCTATTGATGAAGCTCAATTTTTTGATGATGACTTGCCTGATGTGTGTAATGAACTTGCAAATCGAGGGTTGAGAGTTATTGTTGCTGGATTAGACTTAGATTTTACAGGAAAGCCTTTTGGCTGCATGCCTCAGCTACTAGCTTTAGCAGAAGAGGTAACTAAGCTACATGCTGTTTGTGTAGAGACGGGGCGCGCGGCTCATTTTTCACATAGAATTGCCGGTGGAGATAACACCATTGAACTCGGGGAAAAAGACCGATATGTCCCACTTGCTAGGCATGCATTTGTGGTATTCCGTAAAAAAGAAAACTCGAAGTAATTAATGTCAGAAAATACACCTGTTACTACTCTAGATATTGACCTGGGATGTGTTGAACGAAATCTAAATCGAGTTCGCAAACAAATTAATGGCAAGGGTGTAATTTGTGTGATAAAGGCATTCGGATATGGAACAGATGATATCACTCTTGCAAAACTCTTACAAAAGCAAGGTGTCGAATATCTAGCTGTTTCTTGTGCTGATGAGGGCGTACGTTTAAGAGAAGCGGGAGTGAAATCTCGAATTTTGGTGCTCAATCCGGATAAAAGCACTTTTGATGTTTTAGGGGGGAGCGATTTAGAGCCAACTTTACTGTCGATAGAGCATTTGAAGGCTTATGTTGGTTGGGCTGAGAAGAATGGACGGGGGGGGGCTATTCACATAAATATCAACACGGGTATGAATCGTTTGGGGTTTGAGGCGAGTGATATCTTGGAAATTGAACGAATTATTACTGAGTCTGATTTAACTGTAGCTACAGTTTATTCTCATTTAGCGGGATCTAATGATAAAAGTCTTGATGGAAAAACACTTAAGCAGTTAGAACTTTTCGATACGGTCTGTTCAAAATTTTCATTCCCATTTAAGAGACATATATTAAATTCTTCAGGAGTCGCGAGGTTTCCAGATCACAAATCTGATTATGTGAGAGTGGGGATTTGCTTATTAGGTATTGATGAATCCAAAGAAGAATGGGGGTTAGAACCCGCTGTTAGTTTTAATACCATCGTTACTCAGGTGAGGCGTTTATCCGCTGGCGAGGGGTTGAGTTATAGATTTACGGGCGCTGAGTCCAGTGATAGAGAAATTGCCTGGCTTCCTGTTGGTTATGCCGATGGATATCCCCGGTGTCTCGGAAATGGAATTGGCGTTGTTTTTATTAAAGGTGTTTATGCTAAATCCGTGGGTCGCGTGTGCATGGGGCTAGTTGCTATAGACGTGACTGGATTAGGTGTTGTAGAAGGGGAAAAGGTGGAATTATTCGGGAGGAATCTTTGTGTTATGGAGCTTGCTAAGAAAGCTGAGACAATTTCATACGAGTTATTAGCAAGGGTTCATGGGCGGGTGATTAGAACTTCTTCAGGGGGAGTATAAAAAATTGAAGCGCCATTCTTATCGAATGGCGCTTCAGCCTTTTCATTGTTCTTCTTATTTAATGTCGAAATCACGCAACATTATCATTACAATCAATCTCTAAACGTTATTAATACTATAAAGGTTGTTCGGGCAAATGTTAAAATTTGCTTTTAGTTCAATTTTACTGTTTTAATCGCTGTTTACACCTGTTTTCTGGGAGCTGCCTGAGTAGGTTTCAAAGGCAGCTTGTTGGTTTCTGCTTTTCGTTTTCTACGAGGTAAGGCGGCCGAAAATTTCTCCACAAATTTCTCAGCTGTTACTCTATATGCTGTTAGTTTTCCCCCATAAATTGTTGCAATCCTTGGAGCGAGTTTTTTATCGACGTGAAATGTCGTCTCGCGTGGTCGTGAAAATGCTTTGCCGGAAGCGTGTGGAAGTACACGTAAACCTGCAAATGATTCAATAATTTTTTCTCTCGTTAGATCTTTAAATTTAGGAAAGTAACTCGAAGCGACATCGCAGAGATAGGTTTCCTCCTCAGGTAGAGGGGCGACCTCTGAAGGATCGCCACTGAACACCGTTTCCGTAGTTCCTATCATAGTTTTTCCTTTCCATGGCATTACAAAAACGGCACGCTGATCTTGTGGGGCTTCAACATAATAGATTCCACTTGGCGCAGTTTCGTTTAAAACAATATGGGCTCCCGATACGAGATCGAATTCTCGCTTAGCTGGAATTGGCGTTACTTTTTCTAGGACTGCATTAGCCCAAGGGCCAGCTGTATTGACCAGAAGCCTAGCTTTACAGCTGTAAATCGTGCCATTTACAGAATACTTGATATCGTTTACGTCATCGCCCGGGATTGCTGAAATAAACTCTGCAGGCATCTTAAGTTGCGCTCCTAGAGACTTAGCCGATTGAATCACAGCTCTAGTTAATGCAGCGTCATCTGTAGCTCCGTCATTGTATTTGTAAACAGCTTGAAGGTTAACTAAGGAAATGCCATCGAGATTTTTCCACTCTGCTTCATGCACTTTTACAAACCTCGCATCACGTTTAAATTTTCCCAGAGCGGCATATATGGAGAGTCCCGCTCTAATCTCCCATGATCTTCGTTTTGTATGCTTGTAAATTGGAATAAAAAACGATTCAAGGCGAACAAGCTCTGGGGCAAGTTCTAATAGAAGAGATCGCTCGGAGAGGCACTCGAAAACAAGTTTTATTTGGCCAGACTCAAGGTATCGAAGCCCACCATGAATAAGCTTACTCGACTTACTAGATGTACCATGTGCTATGGCCGTTTTCTCCAAAACAAGGACGGAATATCCCGCGGCGGCGGCAGCTTGTGCGACACCTGCGCCGTGAATTCCACCGCCAATAATTACCATATCGTATATCATGACAGCATCTTTTCTACCTCCTTGGATTCTATAATTTTCACTCCTCTTGCAAATAATCTAGAGGCTACTTCGCGAGAAGTAACTTCATAAATAACCCACTCCCAGCATCCTTCCCAAAGTCTTGAGCCATCGTTAGGAAGAATTCCCTTGTCGCCGAAGAGGTAATCTGGAGAGAGATTCTTTGAGATTTTCGCGGCAGCTTCGTCATAGCTTAGAACTACCCAACCTGTCTCCTTGAAGCCACACTCCTGAGCAGTTTTTACAGAGTCAGGATTGAAGCTGATAAACACGCATTGGTCAATGGCGGGGTCGCAGGATTCCCGGAGCGCTTTTACACATACTTCGAGTCCGTGCATTTGGATGGATTCCTGTTTTAATTCCACAAATGCCTTCACTCCCGGGTTTGCCTTAAGCCAAACCATAACCTCCTTAACCTCGCTAATTTGCTTAAGTTCTAACTTGCCTTTGAGTTCTCTTTGGGTGATTTCAAACACACTTAGATCCAATCCCATTGTGCGTTTAAAATTGTCATCGTGAAGCATGATGGGGGTGAGATCCTTTGTGAATTGGACGTCAAATTCAACCATTGTTGCTCCTGCCTTGACGGCTTCGCTTAATGCCTCGAGAGTGTTCTCCAGATATTTTGCGGCGTACCCTCTATGTGCGACAACTTTCACCGTATTCACGATAGCGCTTTCTTTATTAGCGAAGCAGAGGCGTGATTTGCTCGTGTTACTTTGAGGCGGGGTTCAGAAGCCATGGCACGAACTATAGCCCATTCAGCTCCGGGATTACGTGCCCAGCTTCGACGTGCAATGCCATTATTCACATCCCAGTATAGCATGGATTTTAAGCGCCTTTCCGAGTCCGGTGAACCGTCTAAAAGCATACCGAAGCCTCCGTTAATAACCTCGCCCCAACCAACGCCTCCTCCGTTGTGTATCGAAATCCAAGTCGCTCCCCTAAATCCGTCACCGATAACGTTCTGTATCGCCATGTCAGCTGTAAACGCAGATCCATCATAAATATTTGAGGTCTCCCGATAAGGCGAGTCAGTTCCGCTCACGTCATGATGGTCCCGGCCTAAAACAACGGGAGATTTTAACGCGCCGGATGCAACCGCATCATTGAATGCCTTTGCAATCTTGATTCTACCTTCCGCGTCTGCATATAAGATTCTAGCTTGTGAACCGACAACAAGATTATTTTCCTCAGCGCCACGAATCCAATGGATATTGTCACGCATTTGGGTTTTAATCTCTTCTGGA
>JABISU010000240.1 GCA_018700255.1 Flavobacteriales bacterium
GCTTTCGAACTTTTAGCTGATGAAGACAAAAGTGTACATATGGCTTATGGGGTTTGGGCTGAGAAAAAGTTTATGGGAAAAGTTTTTGACGGAACCCACCGGACGACATTCCTAATCGACGAGAACTCTAAGATTGTTGAAATTATCGCAAAACCTAAATGCACAGATCACGCTGCTGAAATACTTGCAGGATATAATCTTTAATTGAACGTTAATTGAACGAATATGACAATTCAAAGTGTAAAATCGATACAGATATAAAGTATAAGCCTACAAATAAAAAAAGTACATCACAACGTAAATTCATTACGTACCACTATATATACCTTCGCCTTAAAACCTAAAAACATGGCTTCAGAACAAGCACAAAAATTAAAGGCCCTCCAGCTCACGCTCGACCGCCTAGACAAATCTTATGGAAAGGGAATCGTTATGAAACTAGGCGATGAGCCGGTGGAAAAAATCGACGCTATTCCATCAGGATCACTAACCCTTGACATTGCACTAGGAATCCAAGGATATCCCAAAGGCAGAGTCGTAGAAATATACGGGCCAGAATCATCGGGAAAAACCACTCTCACTTTACACGCTATTGCTGAGTGCCAAAAGCAAGGTGGTATATGCGCCTTCGTAGATGCTGAACACGCATTCGATAAATTCTACGCCGAATCTCTTGGTGTTGATACTGAGAACCTTCTCATAACTCAACCCGACAATGGAGAACAAGCGCTCGAAATCGCAGACAATCTTATTCGTTCTGGAGCTATCGACCTTTTAGTCGTAGATTCCGTAGCGGCCCTAACACCCCGCGCAGAAATCGAGGGGGAAATGGGAGATACTTCTGTGGGACTACAAGCTCGACTAATGTCTAAAGCACTACGTAAACTCACTGGTACCATTAGCAAAACTGGATGTTGCTTAATCTTCATCAACCAACTACGTGAGAAGATAGGAGTTATGTTCGGAAACCCTGAGACTACTACTGGAGGTCATGCTCTTAAATTTTACTCTTCTGTAAGAATTGATATCCGCCGATCAACACAAATTAAGGATGGCGATAAAGTCCTAGGAAACCGAACTCGCGTCAAGGTGGTGAAAAATAAAGTTGCCCCACCATTCCGTCGTGCTGAATTCGATATCCTATACGGATTAGGCATCTCTAAAGCAGGAGAGATAATCGACTTAGGAGTTGAAGCTGGCATAGTACAGAAAAGTGGGTCTTGGTTCTCTTATGGGGACACTAAACTCGGCCAAGGTCGCGATGCTGTACGAATCCTCTTGAACGACAACCCAGAATTATTTGAAGAGCTTGAACTTAAAATAAAGAAATCCCTTTCTGCTAGTAAAGAAGATAAAAAAGCAACTAAAGCTGTGGAGAAACTTACCTCCGAGCCAAGCAAGTAAAGCAAGTAAATCGAATAAGTTAGATGACTCGACTTTTATATTTAGGCTTTATTCTTTTTGTTTTCGGATGTGGAGCGGACAATCCCACTTCACATTTTGAAAATACTCAGGGTAATATCATAGACCAAGTTTATGCTGATTCTTTAGCTCATTTCGAACAGGAGATTTTCAAAAATTCCACCTCTCCACTGCCTTATTGGAATAGAGCGGCTTGGCATCTAAAAAATGCGCGCATTAATGAAGGTCTTCACGATTTAGATTTAGCTCTTGAAGCTGACTCTACCTACGGACCTGCCTGGTCTGCTAAAGCTGATGCTCTTTATCTATTACGTCAGTTCGACCCGTGTATTAATCACCTAGACGTTTGTTTAAAGTACGCACCGAATCACATACCGTGTAAGCTTAGAAGAGCTGAGATGTATATACATCTCAAACTTTACGAAGAAGCTTTTACTTTGATTAACGATGCATTAAAGATTAACGATCAGTTATCAGAAGCTTATTGGATGAAGGGTACTATTTATAAAGAAAATGGGGAGCTCGAGAATGCCCTTAGTTCTTTCCAAACCTCAGTAGAGGTTAATCCTTCTTTCTTTGACGGATACATCGCTTTAGGCCTTGCCTACGCTTCTACATCAAACCCATTAGCCGTAGACTACTACAACAGTGCTATTTCGTTAAATCCCAGAAGTGTTGAGGCAAAGTATAACCTAGCAATGTACTATCAGGAATTATTTTTAGAAGAGCCTGCTGCGAGAAAGATAGCTTTAGAAAAATCATTAGCTCTTTACGAAACAATTATTGAGATTGATAGCCTTAACGCTTCCGCTGCTTTTAACCAGGGGTTTATATACCTAGAGTACTTGAGTGGCTACGCTGAAGCTGAGTACTGGTTCAGTCAAGCTATTGAAGCTCTCCCGTATTACCATCAAGCTTTCTACAATCGAGGACTTGCACGCGAGAGTCTTGATAACAATACTGATGCGCTTATAGATTACGAAGCTGCACTTGAGCTTAAGCCTGACTATACTTCTGCTGCTCTTGCAAAAAGTCGAGTGCTTGAGGCAATGAAATAAATAATGATCTCTGACACCTAGGGTATAAATCGTAAAGAAAAAAGGTCGATCCGGAAATTAATCCAGATCGACCTTTTTGATTAATCTCTACAATTACTTTACTTTATCTACAACTGCTGTAAAAGCTTCAGGGTGATTCATCGCTAAATCTGCGAGCACCTTACGGTTAAGCTCGATTCCAGACTTAGATAGTTTACCCATAAAAACGCTGTAAGACATTCCGTGCTGACGAGCAGCGGCGTTAATACGCATAATCCAAAGACTACGGAAATTTCGTTTTTTAAGTTTACGACCTATGTAAGCATAAGTTAAACCTTTTTCTACGGCGTTTTTTGCAACCGTATAGACGTTCTTACGAGCACCGAAGTACCCTTTCGCCATTTTTAGAATCTTCTTTCGGCGGGTTCTAGACGCCACTGCATTCGATGAACGAGGCATGAGTTAAATGTTTTTAATGGTTGGTGAAAAGGCACGAGAAAATTATACTCGCCTAATGCTTATTTACCAAACACTGGGTTAATTAGACCAAAATTGAGTAAAATCAGATACAGAGTTGTCGCTTGATGTTCGGCGTATCAGCCTTGCTGACTAATGCCGAGTGAGTCAAGTTACGCTTCTGCTTAGTAGCTTTCTTAGTCAAAATGTGACTTTTAAAAGCATGCTTACGCTTGATTTTACCCGATGCGGTTAGTTTGAAGCGCTTCTTGGCGCTTGATTTAGTTTTCATCTTCGGCATGGCCTTAGATATTTTAGGGGTTTATTTCTTCTTCGGATTGAACATTACGGTCATTCGCTTTCCTTCCAACTTAGGCATCTGTTCCACAGTACCTACATCTTCGAGAGCAGTAGCAAATTTAAGCAGTAGGATCTCACCACGTTCTTTAAATACAATAGTTCTTCCACGAAAGAACACATAAGCTTTTAATTTAGCTCCATCCATTAAAAACTTTCGCGCATGCTTAAGTTTAAATTGGAAGTCGTGATCATCAGTATTGGGACCTAAGCGTATTTCTTTTACAACAACCTTAGATTGTTTTGATTTGATTTCCTTCTGTTTCTTCTTTTGTGCATACAGGAATTTTTTATAGTCAATAATCCTACATACCGGAGGGTCTGCTTTCGGAGAGATCTCAACTAAGTCGAGTTCTAATTCATTAGCCAATGATAGAGCCGCCGCAGTAGTCATTACTGATGGCTCTACATTATCTCCCACCACACGTACAGAATCAACTTCAATATGCTCGTTGATGCGATGTGGATCTTCCTTGCGAACTCTACCTCGGTAGGGACGACGTTTCCTGCGAATTGCTATAGCTAGATCGTTTTATTTGTTCAAGACACTCAGTTAAACGGTAATCATTTCAGCAACTTCAGAAAGAACACGTTCTGCAAAAGCTTTTATGGTCATCGTACCGACATCCCCTTCTCCTTGCTTTCGCACGGATACAGTTCCTTCGGATTTCTCGTTTTCTCCCACTATGAGCATGTAAGGAATCTTTTCTAATTCGGCGTCGCGAATTTTTCTTCCCACCTTTTCAGAGCGGCTATCTACGAGTGCGCGAATATCGTGATTTTCTAACATATTTGAAACTTCTTCAGCATAATCATTATATTTATCTGACAATGCTAGCACTCGCGCCTGTTCTGGGGTGAGCCAAAGTGGGAATTTACCCGCACAATGCTCTATTAAAATGGCGACAAAACGTTCCATAGAGCCAAAAGGCGCCCTGTGAATCATCACCGGACGATGTTTTGCGTTATCGGAACCGATGTACTCAAGTTCGAAACGTTCAGGAAGATTGTAATCTATTTGGACTGTACCCAATTGCCAAGTCCTTCCAATAGCATCACGCACCATAAAGTCGAGCTTAGGACCGTAGAATGCAGCTTCGCCATACTCAACGATAGTCTCGAGATTTTTACTTGCAGCAACTTCGCGAATCGCAGTCTCCGCTTTCTCCCAATTTTCATCTGAACCGATGTACTTCTCTGGTTTATCAGCATCGCGTAAGCTGATCTGAACTATGAAATCTTTAAAATCGAGGGTCTTGAAGATGTATAGTACGAGGTCTATTACATTACTCACCTCCTCCTTTACTTGTTCGTTAGTACAGAAAATATGGGCGTCATCTTGAGTAAAACCTCGAACTCTTGTAAGTCCGTGTAATTCTCCACTTTGTTCGTAACGATACACTGTGCCGAACTCTGCAAATCTCACTGGTAAATCTTTGTATATACGAGGTTTTGCCTTGAAAATCTCACAGTGATGCGGACAATTCATAGGTTTTAATAGAAACTCTTCTCCGTCAGATGGCGTTTTTATGGGCTGGAAACTGTCCTCACCATATTTTGCGTAATGCCCTGAGGTTACATACAAATCCTTGGAACCTATGTGGGGTGTTATTACAGGTTGGTAGCCAGATTTTCTTTGGGCTTCCTTCAGAAAATTCTCTAATCTATTCCTTAAATCAGCACCTTTAGGTAACCAAAGTGGCAAGCCCTGCCCTACTCTTTCGCTAAAGTGAAAAAGATCCAATTCCTTCCCAAGCTTCCTATGGTCACGAGCCTTTGCTTGCTCAACCATCTCAAGATAGGCTGTAAGTTCTTTCTGTTTCGGGAAGGTTATTGCATAAACTCTAGTCAGCTGCTTGTTATTCGCATCACCCTTCCAATAAGCTCCAGCAATTGCAGTGATTTTAGCTGCTTTCACAAAACCTGTATGAGGAATATGAGGTCCGCGGCAAAGGTCTGTGAAATTTCCTTGGGTGTAAGTAGTAATCGTTCCATCCTCAAGCCTATCAAGCAAATCAAGCTTGTATTCATCTCCCTTTTCCTTAAAATATGAAATCGCATCCTCCTTACTCATAGAATTGCGGATAAAGGGGCTTTTCTCCCTAGCAAGTTCTAACATCTTCTTCTCTACATCTGGAATATGAGCATCTGTAAAAGTGTGTTCTCCGAAATCTACATCATAATAAAAGCCAAACTCTACAGGTGGTCCCACCCAAAACTTGATTCCATCAAACATAGACTCTAACGCCTCGGCTAAAAGATGGGCAGAACTATGCCACATCGTACTCTTGCCTTCTAGGTCGTTCCAGGTAAGGAGTTTCAATGAAGAAGATTCCGTAATAGGTCTTTGAGGGTCAACTACCTCCCCTGCTACTTCCGCTGCAAGTACATTTCTTGCTAACCCTTCGCTTATGTTAGTAGCGATATCTAATGCTGTAGTTCCTTCTTCAACATTTTTTATAGACCCGTCGGGCAGAGTGATTTCAATCATGACACGCAAATATAACTAAGAGAATACTAAGCTTGCGACCTCTTATGCACTTTCTCCCAAGACTTGACTTGCCAGTGCGAAGTAGTGGTTGCTACGTGCTCAGATTTTGAATCTCTCAACTTTGCAGTCAAAACAAATTTCGCAACTCCTTCAGAGTTTAGAGAAGTTTTCAATTTGTCAAGCATCTCATCTGGCCAACTGCTCTTTGCTGTGCAACTCCCTACAGGTCGTCTAATATAATCCACTTCTAGGCGGCTCAGTATCAACCTAAAATCACTTATGTCGAAAGCTTCGATTACGTTAAGCCCTGATACGTATTCTCCCGCAGCTGCAATAGTACAAGCGTGCATTGTCCCAAGATGATTAAGATTGCGACGACGATATGGAATACTCACTACGCATCCTTTAGGAGAAATTTCAGTAATTGAAATTCTATGAGGCCTGTTAAATGGAACTGCCTCTTGCATAATCCGACTGAACATATTAGGTTTTCCTGCTTTCGCTCTTTTAAGCGCTCTCACCATTAAACCTTGCTTAAAAGACTTCATTTATGTTCGGTCTCAACCCCTTCTATCGATTTGAAAAGGGGGCCAGATTTCGTCAGGATGGTCGAAATATCTGGGCGGAAATAATTTGGGCCTTTCAACACCTTGCCGTCTTCACGAAAAATTGGGAGACTGTCCGATCCAAGTTTGGACATGTTACTAGCCTGAATTTCATTGAAAACATCCTCAATCACACCTTGCATCCCATGACTTAAAATAGTGCCACAAAGAATGTACAACTGATCGCCTAGAGCATCTGCTACTTCAACCATATCTCCTGATTTAGCAGCCTCCAGGTACTCATTATTCTCCTCTTCCATAAGTCTATGGCGTAGGGCCACTTGATCAGATGTTAAGGCCGTTGTAGGTGTATTCGACCAAGGAATATTAAAGGCATCACTGAAGGTGCGAACAGCTTTAAGAACAGCTTGAAAAGACATTGTGTTTTGCATATCCACTAAATTGAATATTTAATCTCTTCATTCCAAACCCTGCGATCAATTGTTACTCACTTTCATTCAACAATCTCATCATTCTAATTTTGTAGCAACGTACCAACACACAATTTACTTTAAACGATAGTGTTCACTTAACAAGTTTTAAAACTTTGAATAGAAAAATACACGAACAAATTTATATTTTTGATTTTCCGAAAATAAATTAATATGAACGAAGAGATACAAGAATTGACGGATGTGGCAATTGAAGGAGTTGAGAATGTGGGTGCAACATCTGGTGACTCGCTTGATATACAAGCGTTAAACCTAAAAATAGAGAAGGCCAGCAGGGTAACGGATATCATTCGTCTCGAGATGAGTAAAACCATTATTGGCCAAACCGAGATGGTCGATAAACTCCTTATAGGTTTGCTAGCTAATGGGCATGTTCTCCTTGAGGGAGTACCAGGACTTGCGAAGACTCTTGCAATAAACAGCTTGAGTAAAACCATAGATGCTCAGTTTTCAAGAATACAGTTTACTCCTGACCTGCTACCTGCTGATGTCGTTGGAACGATGATTTACAATCCTCGTGAGGAAAGTTTTAAGGTAAAGAAGGGTCCTGTATTTGCTAATTTCGTATTGGCAGATGAGATAAATAGAGCTCCTGCGAAAGTGCAAAGTGCTCTACTTGAAGCGATGCAGGAAAGGCAAGTTACTATAGGAAATGAGACTTTCGAAGTCCCTAATCCTTTCTTAGTTCTTGCAACACAGAATCCCGTAGAACAGGAAGGCACATACCCGCTTCCTGAAGCACAAGTTGATAGATTCCTTCTTAAAGTGGTTATAGGATACCCTACAAAGGATGAAGAACAAAGGATATTAAGAGCTAATATGACTGTAGAAGGTCTGCCGAATCCATCATCAGTAGTAACAACGAAACAAATCCTCGAAGCAAGAGATCTAGTTAGAGCCATATACTTAGACGAAAAAGTCGAGAAATATATTATCGACCTTGTTTTCGCAACACGATCACCTGAAAATGTGGGTCTTGGTCATTTAACCGAATTGATATCCTTCGGGGCCTCTCCTAGGGCGAGTATTGGACTTGGGTTAGCTTCAAAAGCACACGCATTTATGGATCATCGTGGTTATGTAACTCCTGAAGACGTTAGAGCCGTAGCTATGGATGTTATGCGACATAGAGTAGGACTTACTTTCGAAGCAGAGGCCGAAAATATTACTCAAGAACAAATTGTAACTGAGATAATGGATAGCGTGATAGTACCTTAATGGATACAGTAGAACTTCTTAAACAAGTAAGACGCGTGGAGATAAAAACCCGTGGGTTGAGCGACAAGATTTTCTCTGGCGAGTACGCAAGTGCTTTTAAAGGTCGAGGAATGGCATTCAGTGAGAATCGCGAATACCAGCACGGAGATGAGGTGAGGTCAATTGATTGGAATGTCACCGCTCGAATGGGTACTCCCTATGTTAAAGTTTTTGAAGAAGAGCGTGAGTTGACTGTCTTTATTTTAGCAGATATAAGTGGTTCTATTGACGGTGGTACGAGGGGTGTAAGCAAGAGAGATCGTATTACGGAACTGGCGGCGGTACTTGCCTTTAGTGCAATGGGTAATAATGATAAAGTAGGGGCCATACTTTTCTCCGACCGCATCGAAAAATTTATCCCACC
>JABISU010000097.1 GCA_018700255.1 Flavobacteriales bacterium
ATCGTGTTTTCATTGTTCGTATAACAATAATCATATGCCCCACCTACGCCTCCACAAGGTGAAGGACCTCCAGCAGTAAACTCACCTAATAATTGAACTGGATCTTGGCAAAAGACCACGTCATCGCCAGCAGAAATATTTGTTTGAGGGCCTTGAATAACTGTTATATTAACAGTAGTATCCCAAGTGCAACCAAAGTTATTTGTCACTTGGTATGTGAAATCGAAAACTCCTGGATTTGGAAATTCCAAATCAACATAATTAGCATCATCTGATATAAGTACTACTCCTTCATCAAAAGTAGTTACATCCCAAAAACTAGAATCTGAATCCAAACCAATCACAGGAGTGAAAGTTGTAACGCCGGGTACAATATTTGGGTTAAAGTCTATTCCCCAACCGAATAGTGTTCCATTATCAGCAGCCCATTGATCAATTACGTTGAATGTCCAAATTCCATTTAAAGGACAACCTACAAAATCACATAAATCTTCACAAGGAAGATATGTTCCCGAAGGCATAGGATTTCCTGCATCAGGGTTCCCTGAATCATCTAGAACCCACTCAGCATCCATATTCCAAGAATAATCCCATCCTTCTACATCAACAATACCTAAATCATTTCCACCAAGATCAGCCGGAGTACAACCCGTAGGGTCAGGACCTCCACTAGCCCCATTATCCATAAGTATTACTTCAGTTCCGTCAGGACAAGTAATCCAAAAAGTCAAGTCTCCAATAAACGAATGTTCAATATTTGCAGTAATAAGTTCAATGTCTTCGCAATTTTCTAAAACTTGACCTTGCTCAAAAAAGTCAAGGAATAATTCTGAGGTAAAAGCAACTCCAGTGGCATCTGGGAGGTCCGCTAGTTCTGAAACTCCTACAGGAGGAAGAGCAGTCCAAGTAATAGACTGAACAGGATCACCATTTAAAAACCCAGGTGAACCCGCACAAATAGGTGTCGTAAATTCCGTATTAAATATCGGCAAAGTACTGACTAAGACCTGGTGAGGTTGAAGGTTAGTACTGTTACATTCATTCTCGTCAACCACCGTAAGTGTAACAATGTACTCACCCGGTACAGCATAAGAGTGAGGTACAATAAGCCCATCAGAAACATCCGTTATTTCTACTGCTCCATCTCCCCAATTCCAAACGAGAGATTGTAGAGCAAACCCATCTGTTCCAAATGCAGATTCTGCAGAAAAAGTGATAACATCATCAGGACAAAGGCCTATACTTATAGAACCTTCTTGGTTATTGGGGAATGGTTCGGGTGAAACCAACTCAAGTCCCGAAACAGGGTATGAGCAAGGAGTCACGCAGTTTATTGTAGCAGCCCAACCTATATCGCCACCAGTAGCGTTGTTATTACAGACAAATTGAAACGTAACACATCCTGTTGGATTATCAATTGAAGCCGTTATACTTACACCATCAAAACTATTCCCAGTACCAACTCCAACTAGATTAGATCCAGTATTATCTCCATCGTATGCATACAATGCATCATTGTTATTCGGATTCGCATTTGTTTGTAAATCGAAACCTAGAAAATTGATTTGAATTGCATCTCCAGCAACATCAGGACAAAATGTAATCGTATTATTTGTACAAGAATATGGGTCTTGAGCGTCTTGAGAACCACTATTGTCATCCGTAAAAACAGCACTCGTACCACATTCATAAACGATAACATCTCCTGATCCCATTGTGTAGATTATAGACTCTTGCGAGAAAACACTCAAGGAACAAGCAATGCTCAAAAAAACAACAAAAAGAAAGCGAAAACTATTCAGATAATTCATACTCAATAAGTGGGGCTTCAATAAGCTGCAAGATACTAATTCATTCATAAACTTTATGAATACGGTTTAAGAAGACACAAACACTATCTTTCAACCTCAATTATATCGTTGTAAAGTCGCTGTTTACCACTGTGACTATAGCATACAACAGTCCAGTTAAAACGCTGACCGTCAGGCACTAAATCTCCATTGGGGAAATCTCCTTGCCAAGGGGTGTTGAAATCAGTAGTTGAAAATACTATATCTCCATTGTTATCGGAAATAACGAGCTCCCACTTTTCGGAAAGTCCTTCTAAACCAAATGGAATAAATGTGTCATATCGACCGTCATTATTGGGGCTAAACCTCGCAGGTGCATTTAGAGAATTTCTATTCCCAAATTCGATAACTTTCGTTGTGTGATCTTGACAACCGAATTTATTTGAAGCAATCAGGTTTAATTCATATTCTCCAGGGACTTTAAACTCGGGCGTGTTATTTTCCGAAATCGCACCATCTACTATCCAAGTAGATGAATTTGCATCTTTTGTTTTGTTATTTAACTCTACTTGCACTCCAGTATTTACCACGTTACGTGGCATAGTCCAATCAAATACGGCTTTAGGGAGTGGGTGTACTTCTATTAAACTTTCAATTGTTCTGGTTTTAATAATACCTGTTCCTTGAGATCTAACTGAAAGAGTTACATCAAAAACACCTTCATCGTCATAGACATGAGAAGGATATGCTTCTGTGGAAAAACTACCATCTCCAAAATTCCATAAAAAATTCATCGACTTATCTAGATCTCTAAGTTCGAAATCAACTTTAATGCCTACACAAGCTTCTTTTGTAGAAACTTCAAATGGCATTGCTGTTGAAGCAGGGTGAAACACATCTGTTTCTTTCATAGGTGACTCATCACCTGTCACTTGATTCTCATGATCTACGAAAACCCTTTCCTCTACTACTTCACTTTCTACTACTATCTGTTTTGTCTGTTCTTCTCTATCAAACTGCTCAGTAGCTACAGGCTCAAGCATTCCAGTTTCTTCGTTATATACTACGCTATAATCAGGCCATATATCTTCAAAATTCGTCAAACCATCTTCAATGATTATCTCAACTGGCTCTTCATTAACAACTGTCTCTAATGTAAAGAAACGCTGAACTACATATAGTGAAGCCGAGCCTAAAATCACAGCTGCAGTTATTGATAATTGAGAAATTAAACGCGTGCTAGCAGCACCAAGTCCTAGAGCTCCAAGGGCAGCAACTGCGGCTAATCTCTCTTTCATCTTTCCCCAGTCAGCGTTAGCTTCTGGCTCCTGATTTTCGAGAGTTTCTCTTATTTTTTTATCAAACTTCTTATCAGACATGATTTGTCTTTTTCATATTTACTAAAATGTTCCGAAGGTTACGTCTTGCCTTAGCAAGATTTGACTTCGAAGTCCCAATACTAA
>JABISU010000187.1 GCA_018700255.1 Flavobacteriales bacterium
AATTAATTTCTCGCAAGCTTGCTTCGTATATCCATAAGGCGATTCAGAAGGTAAGAAAGGAGATAGTTCATCAACAGGAATGTTTTCTGGCTCTCCATAAACTGTACAGCTAGATGAAAACACCAAACTATTAACACCGAATTCCTTCATTATCTCTAACAAGCATTCCGTTCCCCCAATATTATTCGACTTATACAACTCCGGCTTTTCAACACTTTCTCCAACAGCTTTTAATGCGGCAAAGTGAATGACTCCTGAAATTGGATGGCCCTGTTCTTTTTCTGTATTAAAGACTCTTAAAAGGTCACTCTTATTCCTACAGTCTGCCTCGTAAAAAGGCACTTCTTGATCAACCAATGACCTCAAGGCTTGCACCATAGAAAATTCTGAATTGCTGAAATTATCTAACAAAACAACTCTAAAACCAGCTTCAGCTAATGCTACAGCTGTATGTGTTCCTATGTACCCCGCTCCGCCAGTAACTAAAATAGTTAAACTCATAATTCAAAATTAAGTGTGAAGTTATCCTATCTGTAGTATTAGCACACTAAACATACATACAAATCCAACGGAAAAACCAACATAAACCTCCTTTAGTGTGTGCGCTTGTAATTCTAAACGGCTCCAAGCGAGTAGTCCAGATGCTATAACTATCGAAGCTATCCAGTTTAAATCTAACGTTACATTAATTACCCCTACATAAACTACAGCCGCCAGTACGCCCCCAATAGCTAACAAATGCATACTCAGTTTGAAACGCTTTGTAATAATTAAACCAGTAAGTATCGAAACAACCAACCCCAACATAAGAGATCTATATAAAACTGGAATAGCAATTCCCGTAAGTTCTAAGGTGAGGACATATGCCATAACATAATACCCAAGGACAACCAAAAATGGAGTGAATCTTTCTGACCTGTTTCTGATATCTAAATCGGAAATCATCCCACGCCTACGCATAAGTAAAATCGAAACGCCCGTTGCGAGAGTAGTAATAACAATTATTAATGCTAGGTATATAAATACATCAGTGCGGTTTGATAAATAAACATCAAAATGCTTCAATAAAAATATTGTAAACAAAGGCATTAAAAAAGGATGAAAAACAGCGGAAATAAATTTAGCAAAAACCTGCATTTCCCTATAATTCTTTTCTTAATCTAGCAACCGACAACCCCATTTGCTCTCGATATTTAGCAACTGTCCTTCGAGCAATATGATAACCTTTCGAATTTAATATTATTCCCAGCTTTTCATCCGTTAATGGTTTTGACTTGTCCTCTTCTTCTATTGCGTCTTTAAGAATACTCTTCACTTCTCGAGAGCTAACATCTTCTCCACTGTCAGTTGATAAACTCTCAGAAAAAAAAGTCTTTAGGAGAAATGTGCCATATGGAGTTTGGACATACTTACTGTTAGCGACTCTAGAAACTGTGCTAATATCCATATTTATCTTCTCGGCAATATCCTTCAAAATCATAGGTTTAAGGTCTGTTTCATCTCCGCTTAAAAAATAGTCCTCTTGGTGATTTACGATTGTGTTAATCGTTTTCATTAGTGTAAGTTGACGCTGCTTTATTGCATCTACAAACCACTTAGCAGCATCAATTTTTTGTTTCACAAAGGTTAAAGCTTCTTTTTGAGATTTAGAGGTTTTTGCACCGCTTGCGTATGTGTGCATCATCTCTTTATATGAAGGATTAATCCTTAAATCTGGAGCATTTCTCTGATTTAACACAACTTGTAACTCATCGTTATTAACAGTAAGAATAAAATCTGAAACAACATGAGCTACTGTTCTCGCAGATTCTCCTCCTGAATCACCAGGCTTGGGGTTCAGTTTTTTGATTTCAGAAAGAGCATCTTTAAGGTCCTCATCTGAAATGCTGAGTTTAGAAGTAATCGAGGTGTAATGCTTTTTTGAAAAAGCTTCGAAATGATCTTCTAATATCTCCTCTGCATAAACCAGATTCTGAAGACGTGAGAAATTAGCTTTATCCTTAAGTATTTCGAGCTTACGTTTTATCTGCAGAAGTAAACACTCTTTTAAACTTTTAGCACCGACGCCTGCTGGGTCTAGGGCTTGGATTATTAAAAGGACATCCTCTAACTCTTCTCTTTTAACAGTAATGTTCTGGGTAAAAGCCAAGTCATTTACAATGCTATCCAAGTCTCGTCTCAAATATCCCGCATCATCTAATTGACCTATTATATGCTCCCCTAGCATTTTCTGATTTTCATTCAGCTGATGTAAACTTAATTGACTAATCAACAGCTCCCTAAAAGTCGAGCCCGCCCCTAGGGGAATATCTTTATCCTCCACATCTTGACCGTGATTTCTGACTGAGGTCTTATAATCAGGAGTTTCGTCATCTAAATATTCATCAAAATCAAACTCGTCTAAAGCATCATTTTGATCTTGATCATCTTGCTCTAACTCACCTCTTTCCTCCTCTTCTGCTCCTTCCTCCAAAGCTGGATTCGCCTCAAGCTCTTGCTTAATCCTTGCTTCAAGCTCCACCGTGGGCACTTGCAAAAGTTTCATCAGCTGAATTTGCTGAGGCGATAACCTTTGGAGTTGCTTTTGTTGGAGTGATTGCTTGAACATATGCTTTGAAAAAGTTAAAATTCTGCCGAAAGTGGTGTTCTAGGGAATGGTATTACGTCTCGGATGTTTGACATCCCAGTCGCGAACATAACAAGCCTTTCAAAGCCCATGCCAAACCCACAATGTTCCGCTGACCCGAACTTCCTCGTCTCTAAATACCACCAAATATGATCCTCTGGAATATTAAAGTCAACGCATTTCTTCTTCAGGATGTCCAATCTCTCCTCACGTTGAGATCCACCAATAATTTCTCCAATCCCTGGAATAAGAACATCCATAGCAGCGACAGTTTTACCATCGTCGTTTTGGCGCATATAAAACGCTTTAATTTCAGCGGGGTAATCGGTTACAATAACCGGCCCTCCGATGTGCTTCTCTACTAACCAACGCTCGTGCTCTGAATGAAGATCATCACCCCACTCGCATGGGTATTTAAATTTCTTCTTCTTAAACGGCTTAGAATTTCTAAGAGCATTTATCACTTCCGTGTACGTCATGTGGGCAAACTCAGACTCAACTACGTTCTTGAGACGTTCTGTTAAAGGGTGCTCATGTCTGTCCTTTTGAGGGAGCTGCTTTTCAGATTGAACTTCTCTGTTTTCTAAGAAATCTAAATCGTCTTTTCCATGCTCCAATACATATCCTAAAACAGACTTGAGGCAATCCTCCGCAAGCTTCATATCATCTTTAAGATCTGCAAATGCTATCTCAGGCTCTACCATCCAAAACTCGGCTAGGTGGCGAGATGTATTTGAATTCTCTGCTCTAAATGTGGGGCCAAAAGTATATACTTGTCCAAGCGCCATTGCAGCTAGCTCTGCTTCGAGTTGGCCGCTCACAGTTAGGTTAGAGGGTTTACCAAAGAAGTCCTGAGAGAAATCAGTAGAACCGTCCTCTATTTTAGGGAGGATCTCGAGGTCGAGGGTTGTCACTTTAAACATCTCACCAGCCCCTTCCGCATCCGAACCGGTAATTATCGGAGTGTGGAGTTGATAAAACCCTTGATCGTGGAAGAATTTATGTACAGCAAATTGCAAAAGATGACGGATGCGAAAAACCGCACTAAAAGTGTTGGTGCGAAATCTTAGGTGGGCTTTTTCCCTCAAAAACTCAAGCGAATGCTTTTTCATTTGAATTGGGAACTCATCGGGATCCGCACCACCAAGTATTTCAAGTTCCTCTACTTGAATTTCAACTGACTGACCTCCTCCCTGACTCTCAACTAAAACACCCACAGCGCGAATAGCTGCCCCGGTGTTAAGTTGCTTTAATACAGACTCCTCGAAATCTTCTCGTTGCACGACAAGTTGAATATTGTGAATCGTAGAACCGTCATTAACCGCTAAAAATCTATCGTTTCTAAACGTCCTTACCCAGCCACAAATAGTAATCTTGTTTGGTGAAGGTGCCATTTCTAGCACCTTTGAAATTCTTAGTCTTTCCATGTCTTACAAAGATATGTATTATTCAAGTTTACCGTCTCGAAGGCGGATTATCTTTTCTGCTCGAGCGGCGATATCTTCTTCATGTGTAACTAGAATAATTGTATTGCCCGCTTTGTGAATTTCATCGAGTAGTTGCATAATACCATCTGAAGTTTTGGTATCTAGGTTTCCTGTTGGCTCGTCAGCGAAGATGATGGATGGTCTCATAACTAGGGCACGGGCGACAGCAACTCGCTGTCTTTGGCCTCCGCTAAGCTCATTAGGTGTGTGAGTATACCTATCTCCTAAACCCACTTGCACTAAAACCTCTTTTGCTCTCGCAAGTCTTTTTTCCTTAGGAATACCAGCATAAATCATAGGAAGTGCGACATTCTCAAGAGCAGTATATCGGGGCAAAAGATTGAAGGTTTGGAAAACAAAACCTATTTCCTTGTTGCGAATTGCTGCAAGTGAGTCATCATCAAGGATACTAACATCGTTTGAGTTTAAAAAATAATCACCAGAAGTTGGTGAATCTAAGCAACCTAATATATTCATTAGAGTAGATTTACCAGACCCTGAAGGGCCCATCAAAGCGATGTAGGAACCTTTCTCAATTGAAATATCTAATCCATCTAAAGCGCGAACTTTAGAGTTTCCAACTGTATAATGCTTAGTAAGATTTGTTGCCTGAATTATTGATGATGTCATATAAGCAAATCTAAGTGCTTTAACTTATTGTCACCTTAAATTTTGTATGTTTGAGTAATTAAAACTGCTAATATGAAAACTGTTGTACAATTATTGTTTTTATGTTTGATTTTTGTCACATCAAACGCGACCGCACAATTACTTGTAGAACAACCATACACAGTCGAAGAATACGTTAGTGAAGTTCTTATCGGAAACGGTGTTACAGCGACAAACATAACCTACATAGGATCTGAAGAACAGATTGGATACTTGACCGGAGGAGAAGGGATTTTCTCAGTCACTTCTGGCCTAGTCCTTAGTACTGACCATGCAACTCACCTTAGCGATCCTGGATGTATGGATTCTCAGGCTTGTATGAACTGTGAAGGTCTTGGTATTGATCCGGATCTCCTTGATGTTGCAAATTCTGTCCCCCCACTTATAGGGCAGAACTTCACGGTTAGCTCGGTAAACGACCTCTGTGTTTTAGAGTTTGATTTCGAAGCAGGAGGTGATAGTATTTCATTCAATTATGTCTTCGGATCAGACGAATATTTAGAGTGGGTAAACTCTTCGTTTAACGACATTTTCGCTTTCTTTCTTTCTGGCCCAGGAATTTCTGGACCTTTTGCTGCCCCCGCTGCGTTTCCAAATGGAGCAATTAACATTGCCGAAGTACCCGAAACTGACCCAACCCTTCCAGTTACAATTAGTTCTGTCAATGATATTACAAATCCCGAATACTATATAGACAACGTTGCAAACAATAATATCTGCATCGACGGATATACTCAGACTTTTACTGCAGCTGCTTCGGTTCAATGTGGAGAAACTTATCATATTAAACTAGCTATCGCAGATGGGTCTGACAACGCACTTGAATCTTTTGTTGTTCTAGAAGAAGGGAGCTTTAGCTCTAACGCAATCGATATTATTGCTGATGCGTCTCTGGAGGGGGCCGAGATTTTCCTTGGAGACACAACCGTTGTTGAAGGATGTAATGACGCAGTATTTACCGTTATACGCCCTGATGACACTGAAACAGATACCATTTACTTAAATGTTTACGGCACCGCTACAATGGGAGGGGATTTTAGTTCAGTATTCTCAATCGTCATTATGGAGCCCGGTCAAAGCACCGCTAATGTTTCATTAGGAGTGATTAACGACAATGTAAACGAAGACCCCGAGTGGGTAACTGTTGAATACGAATACATCAACGACTGTGGAGACACCATACTTTCAAGTGCTACGATTGTAATCTTAGATCCAGAGCCTATCACCCTTTTCACATCTCCAGTAGGTTGTCTCGATGCAGCAGGAAATATTGAACTCATCGTCGAACCGTTGAGCGGATATGGTCCATTCTATTATCAATGGGACACCGCTGAAAACGACACCCTCAACGACTTTACTTACAACACTAGCTTTATCCCAGGTACTGCTACAGTCACAGTCACTGACATCTGTGGTTCTATAACCGATGCTTCCATCTCTTGGGAAATATTAGAGGATTTTGAAGGGGGTGATGAAACCATTTGCTTAGGCCAATCCTCAACGGTCCCCACAGAAGGCGGAACAGGTGGGTTTAGTGAAATCCTGACTGAGATTGAAGATCCTGATGGCAATATGGTTTGGGTCAGCATAGTTGGAGCCTCTCTGGACACCGTCCTTGTTTCATTCCTAGATAATATAGATGCGGTAACTGGTCTTTATGACGGTCTCTACAATACCGGATCTGGTGGTGTAGGATCTATCGAGGTCCAACTTGTTGACGGCTGTGGCAACATTACCTACAGCACACTTTCTGTTGAAATTTGTGAATTGGAATTCTTCAACGTTTTCACTCCAGGTGGTCAAATAAGTAGTGCTGGTATAAATGACACTTTTGAGATTGCGGGGCTTCAAGGATATCCTGGTAGTAAACTTGCTGTTTATGATAGATGGGGAACTCAGGTTTACTATAACTCTAACTTCCAAGGAGGTTGGCGTGGCTTAAATAACAAAAATGGAGATCTCCCAGGTGGAACTTATTACTATACGCTTTCTGTAAACTACGTGGGGGTAGATCCTTTAGAATACACCGGGGATGTTACTACAGACCTAAGTGTTGAAGGAGTTGTTACCTTCTCTGGAAACGTGTTGCTTATCCGATAAGAGATTTTCCAGTCATATCTGAGGGCTGATCAATATCGAGTAAGGCAAGAATAGTTGGGGCAACGTCAGATAGCTTACCATCATTCAGAAATTTTACATCATCTGAAATCACAATCACAGGAACTGGATTTAATGTGTGTGATGTATGTGGGGAGCCGTCAGGATTTACCACCTTATCGGCATTACCGTGGTCGGCAATAATCACGAATTGATATCCATTTTTAATTCCTACATTGATTACTTCAGAGAGACAATCATCAGTTGTCTCAACGGCTTTAAGTATTGCATCGTATATACCAGTGTGACCTACCATATCTGGGTTAGCAAAGTTGAGGCATATAAAATCAGCACTGTCGGCGTTCATCTCGCCACTCACTAATTCAACGAGTTTATGAGCTGACATTTCTGGCTTGAGATCGTATGTAGCGACTTTAGGACTGCTCGCCATCAGACGATTCTCTCCAGAAAAAGGATCTTCTAGGCCGCCATTAAAAAAGAAGGTGACATGAGGATACTTTTCTGTTTCAGCTATACGGAGTTGTGATAGGCCCGCTGATGAAATAACCTCACCTAACGTTTTTTCAAGATTAGGTTTGTCGTATATAACGTTTACTCCCTGAAACTTCTCATCGTAGTTCGTCATTGTAACGAAATGAAGAGGTACGGTTGTCATGCCTAGGTCAGGGAAATCTTCTTGAGTTAGTACAGTAATGATCTGACGACAACGATCCGTTCTAAAGTTAAAACATATTACAACATCATTAGGACGTATTTGCCCTTCTACTCCTTTAATCCTAAATGGAACAATAAACTCATCGCTTGTATTATTATCATAGGATGATATAACTCCTGATTCTACACTTTCAAATTCATCTCCACCATTTGAACACAGTGCATTGTATGAATGAGCGACCCTCTCCCATCGTTTATCCCTATCCATAGCATAATATCTCCCATGAACAGATGCAATTTGAATCTGGGAGTTAGTTTGGCTTAAGTGATTCTTAAGATCCTTTAGATAACCTAAACCATACTTAGGTGAGGTGTCACGTCCATCTGTAAACGCGTGAATTACAGCATCAGGAACACCAGCGCTATTAACCGCATCTACTATCTCGTGAAGATGTTCTTGTTGCGAGTGTACCCCTCCTCTAGAAACCAATCCTATAATATGGAGGCGCCTTCCGTGTTGTTTTGCTATCTCCAATGCTTCTTGTAGAATGGGCTCTGATTTGAACGTTCCACTATCTATTGCTTTATTAATTCTGAGAAGATCTTGTAAGACGACTCTACCAGCACCGATGTTCATATGGCCGACTTCGGAATTACCCATTTGGCCTGCAGGGAGACCTACAAACTCACCGTCCGTTCGCAACTCACCATGAGGGTAAGTATCATGTAAACCATCCATGCAAGGGGTATGCGCATTGAAAATTGCATCTGAAGCATCGCGAGCCCCGTACCCCCAACCATCTAAAATTACAAGCGCAACCTTCTTCTTAATCATTATATAAATTTAAAAACTGCCAGGCAGAGTAATAACAAAGGTAGCACCTCCTCCATCAGTGGGATTGACTGAAATATCTGCTCCATGCATTTGAACTATTTTATATACCAAATGCAGTCCCAATCCAGTCCCTTCAATATCTTTATCCCTTCTCAACCTATAAAAAGCTTCAAAAATATTTTCGCGTTCAGACTCCTCTATACCTGGGCCGTGGTCTATAATATATAAATTGTTTTTTCTCATAGAACTATCAAATACCACCTCTACCTGATTACTATTCCCCCCATATTTAATAGCATTTTCAAGAAGATTTGTGATACAAAGCATCCACATTTCATGGTCTCCATCTATTATTTTATCGTCACCCTTTTTTGAAAAAACAATCTTTGAGCTAGGGTATAAATGGGTGAAATTATCTATAGCTTTCTCTGTTGAATCACATATGCTAAATGGTAAAGTCAAAAGTGCATCAGGTAAATTAAGTCTCGTTGCTTGAAGAATATCCTCTACCCTTCTCTCAAGCCTAAGTGTGCTTGATCTAGCATCCTCTAACAATTCCTTCTTCACTTCCTCATCTAGGTCTAACCTATCAACTGTATCAATTGCTAATCTTATTGCCGCAATTGGGGTTTTCAATTCG
>JABISU010000211.1 GCA_018700255.1 Flavobacteriales bacterium
CGGATCTATACTGGTAAGAATAGACCCTCGATATTACCGACCAATAGAAGTTGACACATTAGTAGGTGATGCATCTAAAGCTCATAAAAATTTAGGATGGAAAGCTACAACTCGTTGGCAAGACCTCTGCTCAGAAATGGTTGCAGCCGACTTAGTAGCAGCAAAACGCGAAAGCCACCTTGCTCAGTCTGGGCTCTAATCTCGACAACTTATAATTTACTCTTCTGACTTTCGAAATCACTCAGCCATTAATGGCGCTCTGAGTGCTCCCATAAGTCTCTGAACTTCAACGTACGCTCCACGCCAAAGAAGGAGAGCGCTAAGTTCATTTACTCTCGCCCTTTGCAGAGCAACTTCTAGAGCTCTATAGTCGAGGGCGTTGATTACACCGTTTTTATAGGAGTTCTCAGCGATCTCTAAGGATGTTGTCGCGTTTCTAGTAGCTTGAACACATAGGCCGTGAACAGAAGCCCCTAGCGTGTATCTATCATAGGCATTGTTTGCGATAGAGCTCACCTGATATCTAGTGTTTTCAACATCTAAGACGGCAATATCTGCTTGGATTTTTGCGAGAGAAATAGAACGACGAGTGGCACCGCCATTTAACAGATTGAAGTTGAGAGTTAGAAGGGCAGAGGTATTTACGGAACGACCGGATGCTTCTAAATCTGCTTCTTCTGATGAAAACTTAGAAAAAGCATTAGAAAAAGAAGCGTTTAATCCAAGTACCGGATAGAGGAAGGTTTGAGCTTGCTTCACTCCGTTTTGAGAGATGCTTTCAGATAATAGAGCATTTTGCAAGCTCGTGTTATCTAATAAAACTGATCTACTTATATCTGTGGAACTTGGTAGATCCGGTGGAGAAACAAGTTTATCTGTCAGAGTCCAAAGAAAGCTCTCGGCATCACCCATTAAGAGATTGAGGTTGCGAAATGCCGATTTAACTGCGACTCCTTGTTGAAGCCACGACGTGCTGTCAGCGAGAATTGCATTTTCAAACTGTAATCGATCAAAGGTGCCGGCAGCTCCGTAAGATTCACTTAATTTAATCTCGTTAAGGCGCTGGCGGCTTAGCGACATAGACTCGGCGAGTACACTGAGAAGTTCTGTTTGAAGAAGTACGTTATGATAGGTTCTATCAACAGCTTCAACAGTTTGTTCGATAATGAGTGTAGCTTGACCTTCTGACTGAGACTCTAGAAGGTCGAGGCGCGACTTTGAAGTAAACATTCCCATGCCATTAAATAAAGTCCAATTAAAATTTACACCAGCGTTGATACCGTCCGTTTCAAATTTCTCCTGGATAAATGATGTGGGATTCTCCGTTTGGTCAGAAACGGAAGTGGATCCCGTAACGAAAGTGGAAAGGTTAGGAAGTGCTCCAGCAGCGCCCCAACTATTGCTAGTTGCTGAAGCTTCGGTGCGCAGGTGGGCCGTCCTAATGCCGAAGTTCGACTCTAGAGCTCGATTAATAGCTTCATCTAGACTAAGTGGTGCAGACGAAATTACCTGAGCACTCAAGCTCGTAATCGAAAAGAGCATGACTATAACTGCTAGCGAGAGATAGATTGAAGTTTTCATTTTTCTGCTAGGTCTTCGGCGTTAGACATTACACCGAGTTCTGATTCCAGTGATGCAGCATGGTGCTTTTCTCGGATTGAAGGTTCAGCATCTTTAGACGATATCCATCTGCCATCTGAAATCCAGATCCAACTTCTATGCAATGGATTAATCCACTTCAAGAAGACAGGTAAAAGGATTAGGATAATTACCGTCACAAAGAGCAGTCCGAATGCAACTGATATTGCCATAGGTATTAGGAATTGGGCCTGGAAACTTTTATTGAGCATTAAAGGAGCAAGACCTGCAACAGTAGTCACGGAGGTTAGTACTATGGGACGGAATCTATTCATTCCAGATTCCCAAATAGCTTTGTTTACACTCATCCCATCCTTTAAATAGCTATTATATGCTGCTACAAAAACTAGAGCATCGTTTACTAGAATTCCAATAAGTGCAAGCAACCCAAGGAAGGAGAATAAACTCAGTTGGGCTCCAAGCAGCCAGTGGCCCAAACTAATTCCTACTAAGCCAAATGGTATAAGTGCGAAAACCGCTAATCCCTGTAATGGGGATCTAAATGTGAGAACGATCACTAAGAACATCAAGGTTAAAATTATGGGCATTACCTTGATGATAGAGTTTTGCGACTTTGACACTTCGCGGTTTTGTCCTTCATAACTCGCACGGACATTGGGATACCGAGTTAAGATAGCTGGAACTATTACTGACTTAAGTTCTGAAACGATGTCTGTCGCACTTGATTTAGGAGTTGCTAAATCCGCGGAAACTTGAACTTCACGCATTCCATAGATGCGATTAATTGCCGATATCCCTCGTTCTACGTTGATATTACATATTTCTGTGAATGGAATCTCATCGCCTGTTACAGTGCGGAGTCGAAAATTTTCAAGTGAGCCAATAGAAGCCCTGTCGCGCTCGTCGAGTCTAACCCACACACGAACTTCGTCACGTCCTCTTTGTAGCCTTTGCACCTCCAAACCATAAAAGGCTTGACGTATTTGGGATAAAATTTCTCCCTCATTAAAGCCAAGATGATAAGCACGAGGCAGAAGAGTGACACTGATTTCCTGAAGTCCCTCCTGGTTGCTATCTGAGATATCTTTCAAATCATCACGCTTTTCCATTTCAACTTTAAGTTCATTTGTAGCAGCCTCTAGGGTTTCAAGGTCGTTGCCTAAAAGTGAAACCGAAACCGCTCTACCGAATGGAGAGAATGCAGCAAAACTTAGGTTCTCAGCACCATATACAACACCTACTTTCTCTCGGATTCTAGAAGTGATCTCCGTACTTTGAATGCCACGATTTTCTCCATCTAAAAACTGAATATTTAGAGAGCCTAAATGTGCTTTGGGCCCTACTTTTTTATCAATAGACATAATTGTCTCTAGGCTGTCATTGCGTTCTGAGTTGAACTCGTCATTAACTTCCCAAACAGCTTTTTCAATTCTGTTTAACTTTTCAAGTGTGATCCCCTCTCTTGTTCCAGCTTGCATTGTTAGGGTTACGTTCAGGTTATCTCCTTCTATAAAAGGAAAGAATGTAGTTTTAACGAATCCTCCACCTATAAGACCTGGGACAGTGATTAGGAAAATAGAAGATATTACACTGAAGGAAATCCAAGGACGACGTATGGTGAATTTTAGCAGTGGAGCATAAAAAGTATCGCGAAATCCGTTGAGGAATTTTCGCATTACGCGCTCTAGTTTGTTTGGTTTAAATTCTCTCCTTAGAGCTTTAGAGTTTCCGATGTGAGCCGGAAGAATAAAAGCTCCTTCTATTAGAGAGAATATGAGGGTTAATATAATAACGACTGCCATATCCTGGAAAAAGTCTCCGAGTGTACCTTCAATGTAAAAGAAAGAGGAGAAAGCGATTGCAGTGGTTACTATGGCAGAGAAAACGGCAGGAAGAACCTCCATAGTTCCTTCAACTGTCGCATCAAGACGCGAGTATCCACGTTCGAACTTCCGATATATATTCTCTGCAATCACGATTCCGTCATCCACAAGGATTCCTATAACGAGTATCATCCCGAAAAGACTGATCACATTAATTGTAATACCTGCCATATCAGCAAAAACAAACATTCCAGCAAAAGATACAGGTATTGCAAGAGCAACCCAGAATGCCAATCTTAGGTTTAAGAAAAGAGCGAGGAAAAGCAACACAAGAAGAAACCCAATCACCCCATTATTTACCAACAGATCAATACGCTGGTTTAGAATCACCGATTGATCTAAGACAATATCGATCTTCAAATCTCCTCCCCTCGCATTATATGCATCTATATAAGATCTCACATATTCCGTCACGTCAAGAATAGACTCCGTATTGAGACTATTAACAGTAATTGAAACAGATGGTTTTCCATTAAACCAGTTTCTAGACGGATCTCCGTCAGCCCACTTATCAGTAACATCTGCTAAATCTGACAATCTAATAATCCTGCCATCTCTATCAGCTCTTATTACAATATCCTTGAGTTCTGTTGCAGTGTATTCCTTATATCTCCCACGAATTATAAGCTCCTCCTTATCTCCCTTAATTATTCCACCTGTCGTCTCGATATTAGTAGTTCTGACGGCTTGAGCTACCTGCGAAATGCTTATCCCTAACTCACTTAAGCTATTTTCTCTAACAGATATCTCAATTTCTTCATCTGGAAATCCCGACAGGTAAATTTGAGAAATATCATTCGAAGTTTGTAGATCTAACTCTATTTTTCTTGCCTCAGATTTTAGAAGGTGCAGATCTGGGGATCCTGTAACTGCAAAAATAATTGCAATATTTTCTGGTTCCTGCTTGAAGATAATCGGAGGCTCCATACCAGCAGGAAAAGACGCGATTTTATCTACGGCATTCTTTACATCTTGGAGCGCTTGATCTGTTTTATTTGCTGTACGAACTTCTACAAGAATACTCCCAGCGTTCTCTGTACAGGTTGAAGTAACAAGATCAATATTCGCTATGCCTTGAAGATTCTCCTCGATCTTCGCAACTATTCCATCCTCAATTTCTTCTGGTGAAGCTCCGAGATATACAACTTGAATGGCAATGAGTTTCGAATCAATTTCAGGAAAGAAGTTCGACCGCAAATTCGACATTCCCACAAAACCAAAAACTAAAATAGACAGCATTAAGAGGTCTCCAACAATGTGGTGCTGAATGAAAAATTTTATGACATTTCTCATGACTATTGTCCGCTTTCGCTACCCGTAACTTCCATCCCTCCATATGCTCCCACAACAGGTTCACTCAAGATTACTGTGCCGTCTGGGATTCCAGAAACTATAAGCGTTTTTATCGATAGGAATTCTTGATTCGTATTTATTTTCTGAAGCTTCCCTGACCTTACTTCAAAGATGTCACCTTCGGAATCAAATAAATTAAGAGGAATTTCAACCACATTTTTTATTTCAGAAGCTGAAATAAATCCAGATAAATATCTCCCGTCTCTCATCTCGCCATCCATCGATTCATTCACTTTACAAAATACCGTTGCAGATTGAGTGGTAGAGTTAACGTTACCCGAAACTCTATCTACCTTGCCTTCTGCAACTCTCAAACCATTCTCATCTTCAAAAACAACTTCAGCTCCAATCTTTAAAGACTTTAAATACCTTTCATGAACAGCCGTCTTAATTTCGTAAACGCCAGTTCCAACGAATAAGCCAACTGGCTGACCAGCGCGAACTAGTGATCCTGGCCTCACCATCGCCTTAGCTACAAACCCGTCAAATGGTGCTCTAATGATGAACTTTGAAGCTCTGTCTTCTGACGCTTTGATGGTATGAAAACTGGCCTCTACGCCTCTATTGACAATGAAGTACCCCTCTCTATCAGTAGCCGAAATAGGTAATTCTGGAAGAGCATTTGCCACGTCTATACTTGCTACATATTTATCCCAAACCCCAGATCTTTCAGGAAAATCTATCTTAATACTAGCAAGCATACCGGTAACAAGTTGAACAAATTTAGATCGAGCTCCTTTCAGGTTTGCTCTTGACTCTGTATCGTCGAGGCTGAGAATTACATCTCCCTTTCTATAAGTTGTACCCTCGCGAAATTCAACTCCTCCGAGTTGAAGTACACCATTTACTTCAACAAATAAGTCTATTCTATGCCATGCTTCTACTCTACCCTCAACAGGTATTCTAGGGATAATGTCAGCATTTTTAACAACTTGCGTTAATACTGGTCGTGCAATGGTCTCTGGAAGAGAAACCTTCGGAGATTCCTTCATTCCTATTAAACCATTCATAACCAGGACTCCCACAATAAGTATAGCCGCTCCAGAGAGAAATCTTAAGGCTATTTTAACTAAAGGTGACATTTATACACTTGTTATATTTACTAGTAGATTATAAAAATGCAAATATAGTTCACTTAAAACGTATCAAGGTCTATAGGACGCATTACTCCAAACCATTTTAGGACTTTTTGGCCTATATCTGGTACGTCTATGTGAATTATATAAACACCACCTGCTATAGGCACGTTCTTACTGTTCTTCAGATCCC
>JABISU010000168.1 GCA_018700255.1 Flavobacteriales bacterium
TTCTTTGAGGGACAAGTTAAAATCTAACAATGCTTTAGAGACTGCACTTTCGGCTTGATTCACCATCAACTCCTCCCCGACTATATTAATATAAGATGACACTCTACCCACCACCTTTATCCGATAGGGAGAAACACATGTAATCTTGACAATATCTCCAATCAAATATCTCCACAAGCCCGCGTTTGTAGATATTACTAAAGCATATTCACCACCCAACTCAACGTCTCCCAAGCTTAATGCGTCAGAAAGCTCTGCATCATTTTCATTATAAGGTAAAAACTCATAATAAATACCGTGATTCAAAAGAAGCAACATATCGTCCCTATCAAGAGAATCCTGAATTGCAAAGAAACCCTCTGAGGCATTATATGTCTCCATATAACTTAATTTATCTGAATTAATCAATTTCCTAAACTCATCTTTGTATGGTTCGAATCCTACTCCTCCATGCATGTATAGTTGTAGGTTAGGCCAAACCTCAATGAGCGATTTCTTACCAGATTTTTCAAGAACTCTTCGAATAACAACAAGCATCCAACTTGGAATCCCCGCAAGAATTCTGACATCCTGGCTTATCACTTCCTCGGCCATAAGCTCAACCTTTTCTTCCCAGTTTTCAAGCATCGTGATCTCGCGACCAGGGGTTCGTCTGGTTTCAACCCAAAAAGGCAAATTTTTAATGATTATCGCAGAAAGATCTCCAGTATATGATCCAGATATATATGGATGTAAAGCGCTACTTCCACCAATTATCAAATGTTTACCTGTATATAGATCCGCAGTGGATTTCTCATCGCAAAACATCGCTAATAAATCACGCCCACCTTTGTAGTGATTAGACTTCAATGACTCCTTCGTTACAGGTAATATTTTAGACCTATCCGAAGTAGTTCCCGATGTTTTAGCGAACCATGAAACTTGTCCAGGCCAAAGCACATCTATCTCCCCTTCTCTAGCTCTTAAAATCCAAGGCTTGATTTCATCATATGTTCTTATCGGGATATGAGTTCTGAAAACATTTTCAGAAATTAAAAAAGAGGGAGTATCAATCTCATGCTCTTTTCCAAATTTTGTCTTGTGTAAAGTTTCTGTTAGCGATTTGAAAACAATATTTTGAGCATGGATAGGCTTCTCTTTCATAGAATTTACGCCTGACATCCTGGTGCGAATTATTGACGAAAAGATTTTATTGATTGGCATTAGTGCCGCTTAATTTACTCTGTAACGGTATAGAAAACTCTTGACACAGCTTCTAATGCTGCATCAATTTCTTCAAAAGTGGTATAGCAAGAAAATGAAAACCTTAAGCTCGCTCTCCCTGGATCGTGATAACCAAGTGATTCCAAAACATGAGATCCTTTAGTTGCTCCACTTGAACAAGCGCTTCCACCTGAACATGACACTCCTTCTAAATCGAGTAAGAAAAGAGCCATACCGCCATTTGGATGTGGAGGGAATTTAACATTAAGCACTGTATATAATCTGCTTTCTAGATCTGAATCACCATTAAACTCCACTCCTTTCACTCTTGCTCTCAGCCCCTGCACCATATGTTTTTTAATAGCCCTAACGTGTTTTGAGTGGGCGTCTATGTTTGTATATGCGAGTTTAATCGCAGCGGAAAGCCCCACAATTCCATGTAAGTTTTCAGTACCACTTCTCAACCCTCTCTCTTGTCCGCCTCCTACAATTTGGCTTTTTATATTATTACTAGGGTGGGTATATAAAAACCCTGTCCCTTTAGGTCCGTGAAATTTGTGGGCTGAACACGTTAGAAAGTCAATGTCAAGTGAGTCTAGCTTGAAGCTGTAATGCGCCATAGTTTGGACTGTATCACTGTGAAAAAGAGCACCTACTTGTTTACACGCTTCGGAAATTTTATCTAAAGGCTGTATTACTCCGATCTCATTATTCGCATGCATTAAACTGACTAAGGTCTTGGGACCGGTGCTTAGTATTTCACGTAAGTTTTCACAGTCAATAGTACCATCCTTGAAGTGCTTAACGTGAACTACTTCCACCCCAAACAACCTTGCCATTTTTTCAGAACTGGCAATAACGGCACTGTGTTCAGCAGTAGAAGTTACAATTCGTTTGCAGTCTAAATCAACAACGGCAGCACGCAGGGCAAGGTTATCAGCCTCGGTTCCACCAGAAGTAAATGTAATCGACCGGGGCTCGCATCCGAGAATTTTAGAGATATCTCTCCTGCTGGTTTCGATTAGTGCCTTTGCCTTCCTTCCTACAGAATGACTTGAAGAGGGATTACCGAACACCTCACTTAGAACAGGGATCATCGCATCAGCAACTTCCGGAGCTAATTTCGTTGTTGCTGCATTGTCAAGATAAATAGATTTCACTCTTCTTTATTTTTCTATTAAAAGTATAAATGTAAAGATTCTGCTAGCTCAA
>JABISU010000203.1 GCA_018700255.1 Flavobacteriales bacterium
ACCATCTGGAACACCAGCTTCGCGGAATATTTCCATCAGTACTTGAGCACTGTACAGTTGAGTGCCCGCAGCTTTCCAAACCACCACGTTTCCCATTAATGCCATACATGCGGGAAGATTTGCAGCTATTGCAGTGAAATTGAAAGGTGTTAGTGCGAAAGTGAATCCTTCGAGTGCCCTATATTCAGTTCTATTCCAAACACCGTCAGAACTTTCAGGTTGAACTTGCATAATCTCTTGAGCGAAGTAAGCGTTAAATCTTAGAAAGTCAATAAGCTCACATGAAGCATCAATCTCTGCTTGATAGCAATTCTTTCCCTGAGAAAGCATCGTTGCTGCATTAAGTTTGGCTCTGTACTTACCTGCAATAAGGTCAGCTGCTTTTAAAAATATTGTTGCTCTATCAACAAAAGAAAACGCTGCCCATTTCTTGCGAGCTGAAAGTGCTGCAGTGATAGCCGCATCAACGTGAGAAGCATCCCCATAGTTAGAGTGGCCAAGGATTTTACCATGCTCATGTGGAGGAGTCATAGGTCGTTTGTCAGATGTGCGAACCATTTCACCACCGATATACATAGGTACATCTATGGGGTCTTGATTGTACATTTTATTGTACATCTCTTGAAGTTCTTCACGCTCTGCTGAGCCTGGAGCGTATGATAGAACCGGTTCGTTTACCGGAAAAGGGACTTGAAATGTTCCGTGTGCCATATTGTTAATTAATAATTGTTGCAAAATTACTTATTAGTATCTAAGCAGAGCCATGCTTTACTACATTTAGGAATAATATGAACCTCTTTATTAAATACCCTGTAATTTTATTTATTGCTCAGAGCTTCATTTCCTTTAACACTGCAGCCCAAACCTCAAATCATACTTCAGCCACCGCCGCCGCTTTCTACCTTGAAGGCAACATGATGGAGGCGAATATGCAGTACGGAGCTTTGCTTAGTGTAGAACCTGAAAATATTGATTACCAATATTATTACGCCGTAACCTGTACGGCCGATTCAGCCCTCAGAATGGAAGGTATAGAAAGATTGAAAGCTTTAGAGGGTTTAGGTTCATTCGGCGGAGAACGTTTGTTTTTCTTAGCGCTTGCCTATCACCATTCGTCAGATTATCTCCGTGCGATAAAGGTTTTTAAAAGGGCGGAGCAAAGTGCGGTGAGGAAGTCTGTTTGGCTTTCCGAACTAAAATTAAGGTTAGCCCAATGCGAAGCCGCATTGGTAAATCAACCTCCATCAACTTCATTCACTCGCCATTCCTCAGTGACGGTGTCATTAGAAGATTTCTTCAGATCGATCACTACAAATGACTCTCCCTACAGGATGATACTTCTCCCCACAGAGCTCAGGACGAAGTATGATAAAAAGAAGGGGTGGGTAAGCCCCGTAGCCTTCGATGCCGAAGCCGACCTGATGTATTTCAGTTCATACGGGAAGAAAGGCGAAACAGGTTTAGATATCTACTCTGCTAAGATTTTAAATGACGGCTCCCTCGATTTGCCGGTCCGCCTTCCAGAATCGGTAAATTCCCTTTCTGATGAAATTAATCCATTTTTTCACGCCGGGAGCTCCACTTTGATATTTGCCTCGAATAGGCAGTCCTCTTTAGGCGGTTACGATATATTTTCTTCTGAATTGATAACATCTTCGGGCTCTTACCTAGATTGCTCGGCTTTTCAGTCGGGGATAAACTCTCCATTGAACGAATTCGCTTATTATCCACTTGATTATTTAGGAAAAGGTTGGTTAGTTAGTGATAAGAGCGGATACTTTTCTGAACCAATTCTTTCAGAGATAGAGCTCGATATTGATGTTCAAATAGAGCCTCAGGTTGAAGCTGAAGCTGAAGCTGAGATTGAGATCGTTTTAGAGGATGTTTTAGAGGATGTGGCAGAAGTAGCGGAGCCTATAGAATTAATCATCCCTAATGAACCTGACCCACAAGAAGCACAGCAACAACCTGTTGTAGAGTTGTCAAGCAGTTTGTCAATACAAATAGGTGTTTTCAGTAATGAACCGGATGTAAATCTGCTTCCATTTGATTTTAATCTTTTCACATTAATTTTGCCTAATGGATTATATAAAGTTTTTGCTGGCCCCTACGAGAATGAGGCTGAGAGGGCAAAGTATAAGCAAAAGCTTATCGAAGCTGGTTTTACAGATGTGTTCAATGTTATTGCCAAACCCTGAGAGTGCATATCATGCGTATTAAACCTCTTTTTCTTAACCTTATTTTGCTGATATTAAGCATGATAGCTACTGACTCCTCAACTTTTGCTCAAACTAAAATTAACGAACTGCTTGCATCTAATCAACTGGCGTTTTTTGATGATTTTTTCGAATATGATGATTGGCTAGAAATATATCATGAAGGTTCCATTTTAAATCTGGCGGGGTATTATTTAAGCGACAGAGCAGATAGTCTTACGAAATGGCAGTTCCCAGTTGATGATGCTGGTAATACTACGGTTTTGCCAGGGGGGCATATGATCGTTTGGCTTGACAATGATGCAGAGCAAGGGTCTAATCACGCAACTTTTAAGCTTTCGCCTGATGGGGAAGGGGTTTATCTTACCCAACCTGATGGGATAACGATTGTAGATTCATTGACGTTTCCCCAACAGCAGACGGATATTAGTTATGGGCGCGAGTGTGATGGTTGTGAGGAATGGATTTATTTTAACGTTCCCACGCCAGAATATTCTAACGCAGTAACACAGCTTACAACGCCTCTGTTATATATTAATGAAGTCCTGATTTCGAACACCAATAATCTTCTGGATGAGAATTTTGAGGCAGATTCTTGGGTTGAGATATACAATCCGAATTCTTTCCAGGTAAATTTAGGTGGGTATACGTTTTCAACTTTAGAGGGCGGCTCATACACAGTGGTGGATAACCTCCCATGGGAGACGACGGTAGAAGAGGGTGGGTTTTTGCTTTTTTGGTTAGATGGTGATATGGATCAAGGAGGGCATCATCTAGATATTGTTCCTAACATTTCATCAGGAACCCTTATATTAACAGGTCCTGACGAGGATGTTGCTGATGTGTATAATTATGAAGTAGCGCTTGCAAACAATAGTTGGGGGAGAGTTTCTGACGGCTCCCCGTCAAGTTCATGGTTCAGCACACCTACGCCTCGGGTGTCAAACACTTTGTTAATTATTCCTCCCGCCCCTTTAATTATTAATGAGTTGATGTCATCTAATCTTTTAGATACGATTGATGAATCGGGGATACATGAGGATTGGTTTGAGATAGTAAACACGTCTGAATACAACGTCGATTTGGCGGGATATTATGTTACTGACAGATTAAATAACCCGATGAAATATCAGTTTCCATTAGGAATTCCTGATTCTACTGTGATAGAACCCGGCGGTTACGTTTTAATATTTGCAGATGAAGATGATTCTGAAGGTTGGAATCACACAAATTTTAAATTCAACAGTTCAGGGGAGGCTCTAGTACTGAGATCTGTGGATGGTTTTTCTATTGCTGATTCAGTTCATTTCCCTTCACTAAGCCTTGATAATAGCTGGGGAAGAGATATTGATCTAACAGGGGAATGGAGAGTTTTCTCAGCTGGGGAGACAACACCGGAATATTGTAATGTATGTACTTCGTCCATCTCAGAGAATCTACTATTCCCTTTAAGTGAATTCGTTTGTTACCCAAACCCAGTTTCAGCAAATTCCTCAATTGCTGTTTCTCACCCATCAGAGCTACACGATTTGAAGGGTAGAGTGGTACAGAGATTTCTATATGCAGGAATGCATGTAATAACGGTTCCTCGCGGGTTATACATTCTACAAGTAAATGATGGCGACGTATCAAAGTATAATGTAATTAAAATAATTGTAGAGTAATAAGTTTATTGTTTTATTGCTACTCGATTAAGAACTCACTATATTTGCGCCCTGAAATCGGGTAAATGTGAGGATTTATCCGTTGATTTATTTCTGAATTGCCATCCTCACTTAGGTGATTCATACAAATTAAGGGACGCAATGAACGAAGCAACCCAAGATCCTGAAGACGCAAAAACTAATGCCGTCGAAAAGGACACTCCCATAGTGGAGACCACAGCAGTTGAAGAAGCTGCTACACCAGAGCCAGTTGAAGAAGTAGAGGAGGCTACACCTGAGGCAGTTGAAGAAGTAGAGGAGGCTACACCTGAAGCAGTTGAAGAAACTGCTACACCAGAGCCAGTTGAAGAAGTAGAGGAGGCTACACCTGAAGCAGTTGAAGAACCAATAAAAGAAGAGCCAAGGCCCACTGATCCACGCGAAATTGCTATTCCTGAAGGAGACTTCGATTGGGAAGGTTTTGAAGCAGATAAAGATGATTTTACTGCTGATGAGCGTGTAAAGTTAGAGGACCTTTATGAGGCCAACTTAACTCTCATTGAAGATAAACAGGTTGTAACAGGTACTGTAATTCAAGTAGGTAAAAAGGAAATCGTTGTAAATATCGGATATAAGTCTGAGGGTGTAATTACCGCTTCAGAGTTCCGTTACAACCCAGATTTAAAACCAGGAGATAAAGTTGCTGTATTCGTTGAGAAGACAGAAGATCTTAATGGTCAGCTTGTTGTTAGTCACCGTACAGCTCGTGTTTACGAGGCTTGGGGTAAAATTAACGAAGCAAAAGAAGAAGATCTTATCATTCAAGGTACTGTTAAGTGCAGAACTAAAGGAGGATTGATTGTAGATGTGTTTGGTCTTGAAGCATTCTTGCCTGGTTCTCAGGTTGATGTGAAGCCAATCCGTGACTTTGATGAGTACGTAGGTAAGCAGATGGAATTTAAGGTGGTGAAAATCAACCAAGAGTTTAAGAATGTTGTTGTATCTCATAAAGCACTTATTGAGGCTGAGCTTGAGGAACAAAAACGAATTATCATAAAAGGCC
>JABISU010000207.1 GCA_018700255.1 Flavobacteriales bacterium
CATGAAAGCCTTAAACTCTTTTACTTTCTTAGCAAAATCTTCTTTTGGCACACCTAGAACTCTGCCGAACTTAGCGCAACATCTTTTGATTATAGCTCTATCCACTCCAGGGTCGAAGTGTTTAGGCACTAAACTTAAATTAGCAGAGACAACGATCATCAAAAATCTCCCGTAATCCTTAGGGTCAAGTTCGGGACTTTTCTCAAACTCTGGAGAGGCGTTCAGAAGCTCTACTATTTTAGGCCATCCTTCTTCAACTATCTCTAAAGAGGTATTCACGAAGATGTTTGCCACCTTTTCGTCGGTGAGTTTTCGCTTAGATAGCCAGTTGAGTAATCCGAGGTTCTTCATCCTTGGGACTCAAAGTTAAACCAGACTAACAAGCCATGTTAGAACTTTTTTATGTGCGCTATTAACAGGGTTATCCACAATTTACCGTAAACCTTCTTCTTCTTCTTACCTTCGCGTCATGTATAAAAACATCCTGAAACCCTTGTTATTCTTGCTAACTCCGGAGAAGGCCCATTATTTTTCAATGGCTATGTTGAGTTTTGCAATTAGCATTCCTGGTGTTGCATGGGTCTTAAAGCAATGCTTTAAGTCAGACGATTCTTGCAAGCGTGTGAATATTTGTGGAATTGAGTTCCCAAACGTTGTAGGCCTTGCTGCAGGCTTTGATAAAGACGCACTTTGGCTCAATGAATTACAAGTGTTGGGATTTGGACATGTAGAGATAGGGACTTTAACACCCTTACCACAATCGGGTAATCCAACTCCTCGTCTGTTTCGCCTTCCTAAAGATTCAGCTCTATTAAATCGAATGGGCTTTAATAACGGAGGAGTAAATGCTGCTGTATCAAGACTTAAGCGCCGTCCATCTAATCTCATAGTTGGAGGTAACATAGGCCGTAATAAAATCACATCAAACGAAAATGCCACCTCCGACTATCTCAAATGTTTTGAGTCTCTTCATCCTTATGTAGACTACTTTACGGTCAATGTCAGTTCTCCCAATACCCCTGGTCTTCGCGAACTTCAAGATCGCAAACCTCTTGCTGCATTACTACGTGCTGTCGTTAAACTCAACTTAACTAAAGCATCGCCCCGTCCTGTTTTCCTCAAAATAGCTCCAGATTTGACAGACACTCAACTGGATGATGTTGTATCAATAATCATTGAGGAAGGTGTAGATGGTCTTATCGCTACTAATACTACTGTTAGTCGTGAAAGTCTTTTTACTGATTTAGCTACAGTCGATGCTCTTGGTTCCGGTGGAATATCTGGTGTGCCAGCACGTCGCCGATCAACAGAAGTAATTAGATACGTCCACGAAAAATCTGACGGAGTCTTCCCCATTATAGGAGTGGGTGGAATAGACTCTGTCGAGTCTGCTCAAGAAAAACTCGATGCTGGCGCCTCCTTAGTACAAATCTATTCTGGAATGATTTACGAAGGGCCCACTCTCGCTAAGAAAATAGCGAAAGGCGTGAAATAATCATCTGCTAAAAACCTCCTCCAACTTCATCACTTTGTCAAGCCTGGGCCCTTTCTCAGTCTGAAGTAAAGTACAAACTTCGTTTGCTGCATCGTGTTCTAAGAAGAGATGATATCCATTGTCAGCGGCCTCTTTGAATATTCGCCCACGCTCCTCTAAAGTTAGTAGCGGTCTAGTGTCGTACCCCATTACGTACGGAAGTGGAATGTGCCCGACAGAGGGGAGAAGATCAGCCATAAATACGAGGGTCTTGTCGCCGATTGTGATGATGGGGCACATCTGAGCGTCTGTGTGACCGTTCACAACGAATGCTTCGAACCCTAACCCAGTTGAGATGCGAAGGTCATCATCTGTAGCGTCTACAAATTGTAGTTGCCCAGATTCATGAAGAGGAATAATGTTTTCGTTTAGGAAGCTAGCTCTCTCACGTGGGTTAGGCTCGGTAGCCCATTTCCAATGGCGAGAGTTACTCCAATATATTGCGTTCTTAAACGAGGGCCTGTATCCGCTTCGAGAGTCGTTCCATTCTACAGCTCCTCCAACATGGTCGAAATGTAGGTGAGTAAGAAAGACATCGGTAATATCGTTGCGAGAGAATCCAGCTTTAGCTAGAGATTTTTCTAAGGAATCGTCACCGTGAGGGTGATAATGTCCGAAAAACTTCTCACTTTGTTTGTCGCCTAACCCGCAGTCGATAAGCACCAAGCGGTCACCATCTTCTATTAGTAAAGATCGCATTGCCCACGGGCATAAATTATTTGAGTCTGCCGGATTTGTTCTAGACCAAAGCTTTTTAGGCACTACACCGAACATCGCTCCGCCGTCTAACTTGAAATTCCCGTTGTGAATTGTATGAAGTTGCATACGTCTAAGGTATGTAAATCGTATCTTTGGTCTTTGAATTCTAGAACAAAAATTCTATCTCACATGCAGCTTTCTCAATTGAATGCTATTTCCCCACTTGACGGTCGTTACAGAAGACACACTTCAGCACTCTCGCCGCTGTTGTCTGAATTTGGATTAATACATCACAGAGTTGAGGTGGAGGTGAAATATTTCATAGAATTGGTTGAGCAGCCACTTCCTCAATTGGCCGCTTTCCCAAAAGATAAATTAAGCGCAATGCACGGTCTTTACGAGAATTTCTCTGTTGAAAACGCACAGAGGATAAAAGATCTTGAGGCTTCTACTAACCATGATGTTAAGGCGGTAGAGTATTGGATTAAAGAGGAGATTGAGAAATTGGGACTGAGCGAGTGGAGTGAATTCGTACACTTCGGTTTGACATCTCAGGACATAAATAACACAGCAATTCCTCTTTCGC
>JABISU010000146.1 GCA_018700255.1 Flavobacteriales bacterium
GCACTACGCTTCAAAACAACACGTTGACTCACGAAGATCTAGTAAGTGGCGGAGAGATCATCTTTGAAATGGCCCCCACGTCGCCTAAGTCAAATCATCTTGAATAAAAAGCTCTACTTTACCACAAATCTTTTAAAATCGTGATGCATCCTTCCGCTACTCAATACGTTAATTTGAAAAACGTAAGCTCCAGAAGCAAGTTTTTCTGACCCTGGTTGTATAGAGATTTGATGGTTACCTTCATTCATCATTCCGAGGGTTTTCTCATACACTTTGCTACCACTAATAGCATAGATAGAGATTTCCACATCTGACGAAGTCAGTAGATTCAGGGAGATCTTTGAATCAACGGAAATAGGATTTGGAGTTGGATCTCCAAGTAAAAATACTTTTGCGGCTTCTCTCTCCAAATACCCAACTCCATTTACGCCTTCTCCTTCAATAGCAACTTCAAGATCGCTCACATAAGATTGTAAATCTTCATCCCAAACTAAAGTAGCCAGTTGATGCTCATAACCATCATTAAATGACCCATCAACTTCAGGTGTCATAGGGTCTGGTCCCTGAGTATATATTTCTGGGCTAGCACTCGCTATTTCAACTGCTTCTAGGTGTGGCCATGTAAATTGTGATACCGCAGCATAGGCAGTACTAACATAGACTTGAAAATGCATGTGTAATACACGACCAGGGTACCATCCAGGCAATATAGAAATAAATTCCACTTCGCCATTGTCATCTGTGATTTGGTATCCACGCATATACGTCTCTCCTTCACTTTGTAATGCCGAATATCCTGAGTAATTTCCATCGACATCACAACACCATATATTCACTCTTAAGTTAGGCATGGGATCACAATTATCTACCCCAATAATGCGCATGCGTTGAATAACTCGTGTGCCAGGTCTATCTTCAGTTATATCTTGCCTAAAATAGAAAGTGTTTTCAGATAAATCCAGTGGAAAAGGTCCCGCAATCTCGGATGGGACTAGTGAACACCCACCTTTACCTCCAGCTGGTTTTTCTGACAATACTGAAACAGAAGCAGCGGCAACTAATGGAGATGAAATGATTGCTCCACTGGCTAATCCTAAAGAACGAAGAAATGATTTTCTTTTCATACTTCTAAGATAGTCTATTATACTAAATATTACAGAAAACTAAAAGAAACATCTTAAATTGAAAAGCCCGTTCCACGCTATTGAGTAGCACAAATTTAAATTTCTAATCCCGGACGCAGCGAGCAGAGACCCCGTTGGCTTGACTGTAATCGCCTTGGAGAACAGTGTCGTAGTAGTAGCTCAGCAGACGTAACCAAGAGTAAGAACCGGACTCTGTAGATGACCACCAATATCCGTAGTACCCTATGTTGAAAAAACCACCTGAGTATCGGAAACCGCCTGGCAAGCCAGTGAAATCGCTGGAATTCGTCGCGCCTGTATTTGGAGAAACCCAATGCTCATAACCCGTCTCTTTCATCTTACCTCCGCCTACACTTACTCCGCCAAGAAAGTCAGTTAATTGAGTCCATTCATCATCAGATGGTATATGCCAATCACTTGGGCAAATGCCTTCTGACATAACAGCTGGCCAATTGTAAAGAACACCGTAAGTAGAGTAGTTCTCAGTTGCTTTAGCAGCTTCAACGTCAGCACCTTCGTAACCATAAACGTAGTAGTAAGGTACTGTTTCGCTTCCAGTGTTAAAGTCTGAAGCCTCAGGCATGTAACGGCAGTTCTCTGCAAACCAACATTGATCACCGATTTGGACAGTAGTGTAATCGTATCCATCGTGGGAGACGAGGTTACCACAGGCAGCTATAGGAATAATGTCAAAAATAAACTCTTGAACATCAACATCACCTAGCTCAGCTGTTAGTGTACTCGTAAAAAGGACAGGACCCCCTTGAGGGTTAACGAATAGATCGTCAAACGTTAATGACATATAGTATGCCTCAGCAATGAAATCCTCATCTTCAGGAACCTCCGTATAGATACTTATACCTGATTCAGAATTTGAAATCACAAAACCACCTGCAATATCTCCAACTGAATAGGCCGGTGAGGTAGAGGCTGTAACATAATTGAAAACTGTGTAGTAACCGTTATTGATGTTAGATACGACCAAGTTTGATGAAATATAGAAGTTACCAGCATAAAGCTCAAGATATAAAATACCTGAACCGATAACATCACCCACTAGAAGTCCGGAAAGATTAAAAGACCCCAAATCTGAAACTACGGAAGAAGAGAATATCTCCGACTCTCCAATATCTTGAGTCATAGTGTAAGTGAGACTCGACGCACTCTCCCCCATCAATTCAGCGAGCATTATATTAACTGTAGGAGAGAACTAGGGTAAAGCTGTACAATCAGATTCACCACAAACTAAATCACCATCCCAACATGTGTATGAAGGTCCTGAACCATCACATACTCCACACTCATCAAGCAAAGAACTTCCATTGAGAACGCAAGCACAGTCAATGTATAAAGTACAACTACCATCATCAACAGTTGCTAATGGGTTATACTCAACTGCATAAGAATATGTACATCCCATTATTTCATCTACATTATCCCAAGGTGAACCAAATGCTGAAAGAAAACCAAGTAGGTCAGAAATATCAATAAAGCTATTTCCGTCATAATCAGGATTGAAATTCGGGTTTATCTGCCCAAATGAATTGAAGCTTAAAGCAACTAATATAAATGCAATTAAATATCTCATAGCCATGTATTTATAAATATAAAAACTAACACTGTTTTTACATAAAACATACACTTTACTCCTACAAAAATAGCGCTATTTTTACATAAAAACGAAGTTTTCTTTAATTAAAAATATATATTCATAGCTGAACGTAATAAATCTAAGAGAATTTTGAATTGAATTGCTGAAAACAGATCTATTTAATATAGGTAACTTAAAACAAAACAAAACCCAGCTATTTCAATGATAACGAGGTTTTATAAAATTCATTTGTGACCTCCGGTGGGGGGAAGTCGAACTTTTTGATGGAAGATTTGGAGAGAATTGTTGAGCTATCTTAAAAGCTAACTGACTGATTCAAATGCTCTAAACTGCCGTTCTATTCTTCTCCACATTTCCTCAAAATCAGGAAGCTCTTGAATTTGGTGGCTTAATCTCCTTTCCCACGTCCTTTTCAGCTTCTCTTTATTAGCTGATAATCTATTAATGAACTCCTCTGGATTACGGCCTTTATTTACGGCCTTCCTATTAAATTCAGCATAGATTTCTTGCATCTTAAGTCCAACTTCATCGGTAATATAATCGAAGTCATACATATCCCTTGGCTCAACTCGGCTCATCAACGCTACCATCTTTTCTATGATCACTTCCTTCAAAGAATAGGACTGAATATAAACTTCTCGCTCATCCGCAAGATCTTCATATTCGTGAAGTATTGATTTATACTCCAAATTAAATTCTAACACTTCTCCCCTAGTTGCATCAATTTTTACTGCATCAACTGCACCTGAAGGGAGCGAGTATGCAATACCGAACTTCATACTATTTGTTGCAACATGCGGATTCTTTGAGTCCTCTGGGATGTTAAACTTTAGTCGTGCTGTTCTTTCGATATCAGAAAATACCTTTTCAAATTCCTCATAAACGTTATCGTCTGTTAAAGTATCCAATACATTTGGGTGAATGGTAAAATCCATATCCTCAGAGTATCTGTAATCTCCGAAATATATCTTCTTAAGGCAAGTGCCTCCTTTAAAGATTAATGCCTCTGAAAGCACTTTATTTCTGCTGATACCCCACAGTATCCATGATATCATGTAATCCTTTTGGATTTGAGACATACGCACACCATGTGCGTTTGCTATCCTTTGTAATTTGCCTTGTGCTATCATGTGTAAATACCGTTTTTGATGGTCTCAATATCTACATTCATCTTAAGGCCAAATCCAGAATCTTTTTTTCCTTCGTCAAGTGCAGTGGTGTCCAACAATGGAAACGCATTTCCAAGGCTGTGCTCATCACTTAAAGGTGTGGTGTTACGTTCAAATTCTTTCATATTCTCCAAAGTAACAGTGATTTCTAATTGCTTGTTGATCATGCCTTGATGATAAGCCGTCCACTCCACTTCGACTACATAACATAAGAATAGATATCTCTTAATTGCAGCATTGCTATTATTGGTAACGAAGTACCTCAATAACTGCTGAAGATCAATCTTGTCCTTTGTATCAAAGATGGCACGTGCCACTTCGACTATCCCACCACATAAGTGAGGTTTTGTGCAAGCATCAACAATCGTTTTTTCTAGGTCACTTACAGCTACTCTGTCAAAGTCGTTTAACCAACTCTTCTCGACTCCGAAAAACCGTTCTGTCATTTGAGTAACGAATGTGAATTTAACTCCCTGTATCAATTTTACAGGCGTTGATGTTCTATCTTCAATTACTATAATTTCTTCAAGGCTTGGTTGAGTAATAAGTCCATGAATCTGCATTGCTGAGTAATACCCTATATAGTATTTCTTCCCTTCCATTAACATTTTGGCCACCACATGCCAATTTGGAAGGTAAGTCTCAGCATCGTACATCGTCGGCACAATTAGGTAGTGCCCACGGCCTAATTTGGTAATAGTTCCTTTTGCAATCATTCTGTTTAGAACATTGGACAAAGAGGTGTTGCTAGAAGAAGGAAACTTCTCCAATACATCTTGGTAGGTAAAACTAGTCTTATCTTCAACTGCAAACCCCTTTAATATCTGCCAACTAATGTCTTTCTTCATACCTGAAGTGTTAATAACATGCGAATTCACTTATAATGTGAATTCAAATGTAATACATATCTACATGAAAGTCAAATAATACACATGAATTCATGTATTCAGTGAATAATAATGTGTTTTATGACTAAATAATGGGTTAAAATGGAGTGCCCCGCCATTTATTTAAGTTCGTCGGGGTAGTAAATGGTCAATTAATCACCCCAACTGCAAGTCGTCAGCATAAGCTGGACATAAGTTACTAATATTAATGGACACTTTTTACTTTAGAGTGTCACAAGTAACCTTATGACGGGATTACTCACACTGCTGTGCAGTGCGAGTGATCGGTGGGCGGGGCTGACAAAAATCAAAAACTCTGCGCTCTGTGAGCTCATGGGCTCTTTTTTATGCCCTCCTCCTTACACAAACGAGCTTGTGACGAAGTTGGCATAAAAAAAGCCCGACACTGTGTGTCGAGCTTTTGTTTTTTTTTTTGTGACCTCCGGTGGTACAGGTTCGAACTTTTTAGAGGATTTGAAATCTCTTATTTAAACAATCAATTTGCTGTTGATTTATTCAACTCCTGAGAAGATGATTGCTTGACAGGTCAAGAGGTAATTCAATTGAGATCCTTTTCTTTTTCATTGCATTCGAAGCGAGGTCCATTCAACTTTAAAAACTTCAAGGGGCATCTAGGAGAAGCGAGGCGGGAAATCGAAACATTTTGAGGAGGATCTGGAAGGGTTCC
>JABISU010000252.1 GCA_018700255.1 Flavobacteriales bacterium
CATCGCCGAAGTGATCTCTTATTCCATTTAGAATTGTAGATTTTCCTGATCCACTCCCTCCAGTTAATGCGACGATTTTCATGCCTTAAATAGAGTTAGGAGAGTAAAATATCTGCGAATGATCGATCGTTAGCGAGACGGGGTGATTTGTGTTGGCCACCCAACTTACCTTTAGATTTCATCGCTTTCGTAAAACTCCCGGATTTTAAGGCAGTCACCTTTGCAGATGCAAGGACTCCGTCCTTCTGCAAATCGTTGTAGTAAGTATTGCGGTCGCACAAAGCTTGGTTGAGATCTGAAGCAAATTTTTTAATATTCTTAGGCTTAGTTTCAAACTCTATTAACCACTCGTGATAGGGCTTTCCTTTCTTAGGCTTCACTTCAGGAGCAAGATGCATATCCGAAACCACCCCTCCATTGGCTTCCACTGCCTGGGCCAGCGCCGCCTCTACTTCTTCTGCAATCACATGCTCCCCGAAGGCACTCGTGAAATGCTTTGTCCTCCCAGTAACGACAATTCTATGCGGCTCAAGAGAAACAAACTTAATGGTATCTCCTATATCATATGAGAATAACCCCGCATTGGTCGTCAGGATAACTGCATATTGTACGTCCAATTCAACTTGTTCTATGGTTAATCTAGGACGGGAAGTTTCGTATTTATCCATGGGAATAAACTCAAAGAAAATACCGTCAGCGATATTGAGCAACATGCCCTCAACATCTGGCTTGTCCTGGAAAGCAATGAACCCCTCCGAAGTAGGATAAATCTCAACACGAGCGATATCAAAACCGATTAGTTGTCTAAATTTCTCAGCATAAGGTGTGAAAGACACTCCTCCATGAACAAATAGGCTCAAGTTCGGGAATACCTCCTCCACAGTTTTTTTACCGGTGAACTTGAGGAGTTTTTCGAAATACATCTGAACCCAAGTAGGAATACCACTAACTAAGCGCAAGTCTTGATCAGCCGTTTCCTTTACAATTGCATCCAGCTTTTCTTCCCAATCCTCAATGCAGTTCGTTTCCATAGAAGGAAGACGGTTGCGAAGTAAATATTTAGGTACGTGATGTGCGACTATACCAGAAAGGCGACCTAAGTCAGATCCGCCTTCAGTTTTATCTAACACTGGACTACCCTGAATGAAAATCATTTTACCGCTCACAAAACTTGCATCTCCAGAACCTACAATCCTAGCAAGAAGCGCGTTCCTAGCGGCATTAATGTGGTTCGCAAGGCTAGCCTCAGTAATAGGTATATACTTCGTTCCTGAGGTGGTTCCGCTTGTTTTACAAAAGTACAGAGGTAATCCAGGCCAAACAACATTTTTCTCCCCCGCAACGGCTCTCTCTAGATACGATTTTATTCCTTCGTAGTCATTAACTGGCACCGCTCTTTGGTATGCCTCAATAGACATCCCATCTCTCAATCCATGATCTTTTCCAAACGATGTATTCTCTGCCGTCTTAACAATTTCATTCAATTGTTTTAACTGCGCATTAGCTGGTTGAGCCGACTTAGTTCGTAACTCTACCATAGCCGCTCTAGCGAACGGTTTACTTAATGAAGCTTTCAATCCCATAATGCGAAAGTACTGAAGAATAAAACAAGTCGTAAAAAAGAAGAGGCCACCTACATAGGAAGCCTCTTCAAGTGTCAGTATTTACTGAGCTTTACGCTTATTGTTAGCTTAGCGTATAACCATCTTTTTAGTGATAGAAACACCGTCAGCAATGAGTGTGTATGTGTATAAACCGCTAGAAAGTGCGCTTACATCGTACGTAACAGTGTGTGCACCTGCTCCTAAAGTACCCTTTTCAAGACGAGTAATAACGCGTCCGCTTAGGTCACGAATCTCAAACTGAACTGAGCGACTCTGGCTGAGGTCGAAGTTGAAGGTCGTAACATTAGAAGCTGGGTTAGGAGTATTTTGGTTTAAATAAATTCCATTTAGATTCGCAATTTCATCGACACCTACTCTCTCACTTAAAATGAGGCGAACCGCAGGAGAATATGTTTGAGATGTAAAC
>JABISU010000200.1 GCA_018700255.1 Flavobacteriales bacterium
AGCTCGTTTTGCTGCATCTCGAATTTCTGATTCTGTGGCATTGAGTTTTCCATATGCAATGTTAGATCTTATATCGTCTCCGAAAAGTATTACTTCTTGTGGTACGTACCCTATTCTTTTTCGAAATCCTCGGAGGTCCATTTCGCTAACATCCTTCCCGTCAATTGTAATAGATCCTGATACAGGAGATTCAAATCGAAGAAGGAGGGAGGCTATAGTTGACTTACCAGCGCCACTTGGTCCAACAAGGGCGACTTGTTCTCCGGCTTTCATATCGAGAGATAGATTTGAAAGTATGGCGAGTTCTTTACGTGAGTTATAATGAAAATTGATATTCTCAAACTTGATAGGCTTTCGTAAATCGTATGATGGGATTTCTTCAGTTAGACTGTTTATCTCACGTTTTTCTTTTAGTAGATCCATAAGAGATTCAACAGCACCGAGGCCTTTTTGCACTACTCCGAATAGATTCGCAAGCCCCCCAACACTTCCAGCAACAAGCCCCGTCATCAAAAGGAAAGTAAAAAAGTGTTCCGAAGCCAGGTCGCCGGATTGCATAAGCGCCGCACCCTTAAAAATCACAAGAGTAATAGCACCGAAAATAAATAGTATTATGAAGCTTGCGAAAGCTCCGCGACCTATAGCACCTTTCATAGCAAGATTGCGGACTGTTCCTATACTACTTGCATATCGATTTCGCTCGTACCACTCATTCGCAAAAGCCTTAACGTTTATGATACCAGTTAGCACTTCTTGAACTATGACATTAGACGAGGCAATTTCATCTTGGGTTTCTTTAGATAAGCGCTTGATGAATTTTCCAAATAATATCGCAACTAGAATAACTACAGGAAGCGTCATAAGCATCATTAAGGTTAGGTCGACTGAAAAATAAGCTAGAGCTGCAACACCACCTACGAGCATAATTGTTTGGCGTATAAGCTCTGCTAAAGTTGTAGTGAAAGTGTCTTGAATGGAGGCTATATCAGCGGAAATACGACTGTTAACATCACCAACTCGCTTATCGTGATAGAAGTTCATAGGCATACTCACCACAGCTTCGAAGGCATCGCGTCGCATTGTGAGCATCATTTTTTCAGTCATATTAGCAAAAAGGTAAACGCGTATAAAACTTAGAGAAGCCTGTACTACAAGTACGATTGCGATTGTTGTACCGATTGCCTCAAGGTTGTTAAAGTTGAAGTTTGCTAAGAATCCTATTTCTAGGTCACTTGCGGAAATGTTATCACTTCCTCCCATGATACCTACTCCACCTAGCTGTCCCCATAATCTAGTAACGAAAAGAGTAAGAATGCTGGAAATCATTATCAAAAGAATACCCAAGGCAAAACCTATTCTGTGTGGTTTCAAATAGGGTGCCATCTGTTTAAAACCACGCAGATCCGATATTTTAAGTCGCCTCTTTTTCTTCTTTTTGGTAGTAGTTGTAGTTTTGCTATTCATATAGCGCGAATTTAGTAACTAAAATGGGGTTGTGAGTAAAGAAAGAGTTCACTATCTTTGCCCTCCTCTATAAAGGGAAAAATAGAAATCATGCCAAAAAGAACATTTCAACCTTCAGTTCGAAAGCGCCGTAACAAGCACGGTTTTCGTAAACGTATGGCGTCTTCTAGCGGTCGTAATGTTTTAAACGCCCGTCGTCGAAAAGGCCGCATGAAACTTAGTGTTTCTACTGAGCGTCGTCACAAAGGTATCCAGAGATAGAACATTCTATCCAGAGCTAGATATAGTTCAAACAACTTATTTCAACAAGGGAACCCCATGGGGTTCCCTTGTTGCGTTAAGCTTTTACACTGGCCCCAACACCACCACTGTATTTCCCTTGCGTCTCACTTCCCACTTTCTTCCCAGGCCTTCCAATAAATCCTTTGATATAAAGTCCACTTTTAAATCTTTAACGAAGTCGAGTCCCGGCCCGAAGGCTTTAAACATTGCTTCTTTACAAGCCCAAACCTCTTCCAATCTACCACTTTCCACTTCCTCTTTTCTCATCACCCTACCAGCTATGCGCTTTAATCTAGGGTCACCTTGAATGACGAGATCAACACCTATCCTCGAACTCTCTTGAGTTGTATCCTTAAGTAAGATTACCGCTGCGTGAGCTATACTCTTAGTATTGTTCACTTGATCAATTACGTGGCTTATTGAAATCGATAAATTTCCACGAACTCCACTTATAAATAGAACAGGTTTTCCACTCTCCTCGTGCTCAATCCACCAATCTTTGCTTCCTAGTAGCTCGTGAAGACAATTGATAACAGCCTCGTGCTCTGCAATTTTATTCTTCGAAAGCCCCCGTGTATCTCTCTTGGGGTAGTGTTTGCCCACACGCCTAAGGACATCATCATTCGTCTTTTCGACAACTTTAACATACTTTATTGCTAGGACTATTCCCATAATGTAAAGTTAAGTCCTAGATAGCAATTCGTTTCGTAAATTTGCACCATGAATTCATCAACTAATACATCCTATCTTCCATATAAAGTGAAGGATATTAACCTTGCTGATTGGGGTAGAAAGGAAATA
>JABISU010000091.1 GCA_018700255.1 Flavobacteriales bacterium
AATCACCTCATGAAGTTGATGCCGTCTCTCATTAATTTTTCCAAACCGTGGCATAAACACTCGTATTTCCCTATCCTTGTCACTAGCTCCCTGAGGAAGATGTCTAGAGATTGAACTCATTGGCGTTTCTGGGAGGAAAGGAACTAAGTGCTGGGATACGTATAAAATTCGTTTTTTGCTCATAGTTTTTGCTCTCTTCAGATTGGACGAACAACAAATATAGCTATTTTTACGCTAAATTCCAAGTAAACACGAAGGTTTCAGGGCTGGAGATTTTGATAAAAAATGATAATACTAAAGTCTACAATAGAATTAAATAACTGGTTTATAGAAAATCTAAATGGGTTTGTGGAGAACGTAGGGTTTGTTCCTACAATGGGGGCGCTGCATATGGGCCATGCTTCATTAATTGAGAAAGCTTCCAAAGAGTGTCAAATTGTGGTTGTTAGCATTCTTGTAAATCCCACTCAATTCAACGAAAAAGCAGACTTGTTATCCTACCCAAGAACTTTAGAGAATGATATAATTGTTGCGGAAAAAGCCGGCGGCACTATTTTATTTACCCCTTCACCTAAAGATATTTATGGGGGAACACCTTATGCTGAGCCAGTTGATTACGGACCGATAACTTCAACCTTTGAAGGCTTTAGCAGGCAAGGCCATTTTGATGGGGTTGTGGCTGTAGTAGACAAATTATTTTTAGCGGTAAAGCCAAACAGAGCATACTTTGGCTCCAAGGATTTACAACAAGTAGCTGTAGTGGAAAGAATGTCAAATGAAAGACACCCTAATATTAAGATTGTCAGTTGTGATCTCATAAGAGATGAAAACGGACTTGCATTAAGCTCAAGAAACATCAGATTATCATATGCAGGGATTATTTTGGCCCAAAACATCTCACAAGAGCTTAAAACGGTAGCGGAAAGAGTTAAGGATGGAGTGGATATGATTGATTCTGTTGAGATTGCTAAGAAAAAATTGAAGAACTTAGAAGGTTTAGAACTCGAATATATTAGCGGTGTTAATTGTAAAACTTTCTCAATAAGCCCAGAGAATAGAGGCTGGTCTCATATTATTGTTGCTGCAAGAGTCGAAGGTGTAAGACTGATAGACAATATTGAATTGTAAGTTGTAACTTTGTAATAAATTTAAAAGTCATGGGTATAGGTGCTCCTCAATTAATTCTCATTGCCCTTGTGGTGTTGTTGCTTTTCGGTGGTCGTAAAATACCTGAGCTTATGAGAGGTTTAGGTCAAGGCGTTAAAGAATTTAAAGACGCAACAAACGACAAGAAGAAAGACGACGAAAAAAAGGATAAGTGAATCGAGAGATTTATTTGGTTTTGCTTGCGATTGCGGCATCGCTCCAAGTTTCTCTTGCCCAAACTAAAGCAGATTCACTAGAAACGTCTCAATTTATTGAAATAATTGCGGAACCTTTTTCTTGGGAAACACAATGGCAAATTTGGTGTGATTCACAGGATTGCGTGAGTTCAGACACTTCACTTTGGAATATTATTGGAGAGCCACATCTCGAGCTTGACACAGCTGTCATAAAGTCTCGGATGGCAATTTTAGACATGTCTTCAGAGCTTGATTTATCGTGGAATCCAATATCTCATACAAGAGTTGCCCTGTATGTTGATAGACGTAAAAGAGGGCTTGGAACGATGCTTGGCAGAGCGCCTGCATTTTTTCCTCTTTTCGAAGAAGCTCTTGACAAGAAAGGTTTACCACTGGAGTTAAAATACCTTCCAATTGTTGAAAGCGCATTAAATCCCGAAGCCAGATCTCAAGCAGGAGCCAGAGGTTTGTGGCAATTCATGTATTACACAGCTAAAGCGGAAGGGTTGAGGATAGACAGCTATATAGATGAGAGAAAGGACCCAAGAAAAAGTACAGAAGCAGCTTGCAACCACCTCAATAGACTCTATCGTATGTATGATGATTGGTTTTTAGCACTTGCAGCTTATAACGCAGGCTCTGGAAACGTAAATAAGGCGATTAGGAGAAGTGGAGGGAAAACAAATTATTGGGAGGTCCGCTCCTTTCTTCCTAAAGAAACCAGGAACTATGTGCCAAATTTTCTAGCGGTTGTTTATTTGATGGAGTACCACGCAGAGTATGGAATTATTCCTAGAAATGTAATCCCTGGATTTCTGACAACAGACACGCTAAATATTCAGGGGCCTTTAAGGTTAGACCAAATTGCTCAATTTATCAATGCTTCAGAGGAGGAGTTAAAAATACTTAACCCCATTTACAGCCGTAGTATTATCCCGGGGCCAGGTGAGAGTTTGACGGTTAGAATCCCATTAGAGATGACGGCTGAATTTATAGCTCATGAATCTGAAATGAGGGATTATAAACCAGAGCTAACACCTGAAATCAAGTATGAGCCAGACCCGATTTTTTACAGAGTGAAATCTGGCGACGTTCTTGGCACTATAGCTGAAAAATATGGCGTTTCAGTTCGTAAATTAAAAGACTGGAACGGCTTGAAGAATTCCAGAATTAATATTGGACAAAGATTGGTTATTCACGGAGATCCATCAAAAATATGAGAATTACAAGCTGGAAGATATTGCTGCTTTTATCGACAATTCTTTTAGGGTGTTTTAGTCAGGAAGGGGCACGATCACCACTACCCGGTAGAGTCGGTCCTCAGGGTGAAGTCTTGGTTGTCTGCTCTGACGGGGTTTGGTCTAGAGTAGTAGGAGACAGCCTATTAAATATTTTAAATAAGCCTTATGCAGTGCTGCCCCAAATGCATACCGAGACTTATGAACCTATGTTTGATGTGGTGCATAAGAATAGACAAGATTTCAATAAATTTTGGAAACCTCACAGAAATATAATTGACGTAGAAATTGCTGATAGAGTTGATACTCAAGAGGCCTCGGTCGTATTTTACAAGGAAAAATATTCTAAAGGTCAGGTCTACATTGTTGCGAAAGGCAGGACAGAATTAGAAGTTGCGGAAGCTATTGCACAAAGGTCATCAGAGATGCAGAGCTTATTCCACGATGTTGAAGTTAAGAGAACAACATATGTGACACGAGCTTCTGTAGATGAGGTGATACAAAGGGAAATAGGTGAGGTTTGGGGTTTTGACATCCTTGTACCGAAAGGCTCGTATGCTGTGAGAGTAGATACTGCGTTTACCTGGATTGACAGACAACTTACAAGGTTTAGAGGAAGTGACAATCACGATGTGCAGGAAGCTTTCTTTATTCACAGTGAACCTTACTTGGGGGAATGGCAATTTTCGCTTGATCACCTTCTTAATAGAAGAGACGAGCTTACTAAGGAATTTGTGAATGGTCCAACAAAAGGGAGCTATATGAAGGTAGAAAGGCGCATGATACCTTCGTATGAAGAGATATTATTTAAAGGAGAATTTGCTTCTGAAATTCGAGGGCTTTGGAGAATGGAAAATGATTTTATGGGCGGCCCATTTTACAGCCTTACCTTCTATGACAAGCCTCACAAAAGATTAGTCACTGTTGAAGGGTACGCCTACGCTCCCTATTTTGACAAACGGCAATACATGAGAGAAGTCGAAGGAATCGTAAAATCAGTGAGTCCGTTTACCAGCTCACTTATCGACGACAAAGCGAGTGCTGTTGACGAAC
>JABISU010000057.1 GCA_018700255.1 Flavobacteriales bacterium
ATTGGTTGGCTTGTAGATGGTGCGGCGATTATGAATCAGGTACCACTTTGTAGGTGTAGCTACGGTCCTTACTCAAGGTCTATGATTAGGGTTTGTAAAGAGGAGAGTTTTCACCAAAGACAGGGGTATTCAATCATGGTGGAGCTTATGAAAGGCAACGAAGCCCAAAGGGAGATGGCTCAGGATGCTCTTAACCGTTGGTGGTGGCCGTCACTGATGATGTTTGGTCCAAGTGACAAGGACAGTAAACACAGTTCACAGAATATGAAATGGAAGATTAAGCGCTTTACAAATGATGAATTACGCCAAAGAATGGTTGACATGACCGTTCCCCAAGCGGAGTGCATAGGACTTAAGATGCCAGATAACGAGTTGAAGTGGAATGATGAGACCGGTCACCATGATTTCGGTGAGATTGATTGGGATGAGTTTTACAATGTGCTTAAAGGAAATGGTCCTTGTAATAAGGAAAGAATGGCAGCGCGAAATAAAGCTCACGATGATGGAGCTTGGGTAAGAGAAGCGGCGGTAGCATACGCAGAGAAAAAAAAGCAAAAAGCACAATAAGATGAGCGACACTAAAAACAATTGGCCTTTGTGGGAGGTTTTCATACGTAGCAAGCAAGGCCTCGGACATAAGCATGTAGGCAGCCTTCACGCATCTGACGCAGAAATGGCTATAGGAAACGCCCGCGATGTCTACACTCGTAGACAGGAAGGGGTTAGCATATGGGTTGTACCCGCAGAGAGTATTTCGGCTAGTTCTCCTAAAGATTCTGAAGCGCTTTTCGATCCGGCTAACGACAAAGTGTACCGTCACCCCACTTTCTTCGTCCTCCCGGACGAGGTGAACCATATGTAATCAAACTGTATCTCTTAGAACGTGAATAAATTTCAGCACAAACAGGCTCTTTTACGCCTAGGTGACGACGCTCTCATCTTAGGTCAACGCCTGGGCGAATGGTGTGGCCACGCACCTGCCCTAGAAGAAGACATTGCACTCACTAACATCGCTCTTGATCTTATAGGCCAAACCCAGTCATATTTATCCCTCGCAGGCTCTCTCAATGAAGACGATGCACAAACTGACGACCAACTTGCGTTCCACAGAATTGAGAGAGATTTCCAAAACTTACTTCTCGTAGAACAACCCAATGGCGACTTCGGTGATACTATCGTTCGTCAGTTTCTATTTGACTACTACGCTCTATTTAGAGCAGAACATATCGCTTCTCAAACCTTCGATATTGATGCAGCAGCTATTGCTGCAAAAGCGATAAAAGAAATTCGATACCATGCAGATCACAGTAGCAAGTGGGTAATACGCCTTGGAGACGGTACAGACGAAAGCCATTCCCGTGTTCAAAAATCGCTTAATGAATTGTGGAAATTTACAGGTGAGATGTTTACAGGTGACGAAATCGATCTCGCCGGAGCAGCCTCAGGTCTACTACCCGACCTCGATTCTATCAAAACCAAGTGGGACTCCGCTATTAACGCTGTCTTAAAAGATGCTACTCTTAAACGTCCAGAAGATGAGTGGATGCAAAAAGGAGGACGCAGTGGTATACATACTGAATCATTCGGGTTTTTACTCGCCGAGATGCAAAGCCTCCCTCGCACCTACCCTGACGCAACCTGGTAATGAAGGAAGAAGGTGATAATATCAAAGAATCCCTTGAGGCGGTGGCATTAGTCAAGGTTGTAAAACGCCAACTCGAAGATGTTATGGATCCCGAACTTCCCTTCCTTAGCGTTAGCGATATGGGAATACTACGTGATGTAATCTTCGAAAACGGTCACACTATTTGCGTCATCACCCCGACCTATTCCGGCTGCCCAGCAACTGATGTAATCTCCAAAGATGTACTCGCAGCGGCTCGCGTTATGGACCCCAAGTCTGAAGTACGAATTGCAATGAGCCCTGCCTGGACTACAGATTGGATCTCTGACAAAGCACGCGAAAAAATGACTCAGAATGGCATAGCACCACCAGAGGGCTTAAGCCACGACAGAGCATTCCTAACAGGCGATGACCGCATCATCCCCTGCCCTATTTGCAAAAGCAGAGACACAAATCTCGTCTCTCCCTTCGGCTCCACAGCCTGTAAAGCTTCATTTAGTTGCAATAAGTGCTTAGAACCTTTTGAACATTTTAAATGCATTTAAAACTGACAAGTTAAACAAGTCTTGAACTCATGAGCGAAGATTACGGAAACATACATCCCATTGTTAAAAAACTCCTTGAAGGTGACGGGATGACAAAGTGGCTTAAAGCTGAAGTTCTTGAGTCTCGCCCAGGGTTTTGTAAACTTCAAATGACTACTCGCAAAGAGATGGCGAACGGGTTTGGTATCATTCACGGCTCAATTACATTCGCACTTGCTGATAGCGCCATAGCCTTTGCCTCAAATGCTCATGGCCGTCATTCGTTAAGCCTCAACACTTCAATAAGTCATTTATCCTCAGTACGAGTGGGAGATGTGATTACTGCAGAAGCTACTGTAACAAAGCTCAAACATCGAGTTGCAAACATCGATGCCATCATCCTCAACCAAGACGGAGTTAGAGTTGCCGATGTTCAATCGACTGGATATAGGAATAAAGAAGAGTGGTAAACTCCATTTTTTTCTAAAAGTTCTTCATGAGTTCCACTTTCTACTATGACTCCATCCTTGACAACACAAATTTTATCTGAGTAGCGTATGGTGCTTAGCCTGTGTGCAACAATCAGTGAAGTTCTCCCCTTTGTAATAGAAGCTGTAGCTTTTTGAATAAGTCTCTCAGATTCAGAATCTATAGAAGATGTCGCCTCATCTAAAATTAGAATGCTGGGTTTTGCAACGTAAGCTCGCATAAAAGCTATAAGTTGGCGTTGCCCCACAGACAACATCGCCCCCCTCTCACGGACGTGAAGGTCTAAACCATATGTATATTGACTGATAAATTCAGCTGCCCCAACTGTTTCAGCTGCCTCCATAATTTCAGCATCCGTTATAGTTTCATCATGCAATGAAACATTTGCCCTTATGCTGTCTGACATCAGAAACACTTCCTGCTGAACGACACCCACATTTTCTCTGAGCTTTGTGAGAGGTATTTCGCGAATATCAACTCCGTCTATTCGAATTATTCCTTTCTGAAACTCATAGAATCTAGACAATAGCCCGATAATAGAACTCTTTCCTGCCCCCGTAGCTCCTACAAAAGCAACCGTTTCTCCAGGCTCTATTGTAAACGAAACTCCCTTTAAAACCCAGTTCTCAGCACTATTCTTATCGTCGTAGGAAAACCAAACATCCTTAAACTCTATCCTACCCTCAAACGTTACATTTTTATTTTCTCCCTCATCAGATACGGATTCATTTTGTAGCAACAGATTAAATACTCTTTCTGCATTTATAATACCCATTTGCAACACATTAAATCTATCAGCAAGCTGCCTTATCGGTCGATAGAGCATAAAAACATAAAGCACGAATTGAAGAACCACTCCTAAGGTTATATCCCCATCGACAACTCCTCCGATTCCTAA
>JABISU010000100.1 GCA_018700255.1 Flavobacteriales bacterium
GAAGGGGAACAAGCACATATGATGGGGTAAGCATTGCTTGGGCTATTGCGGAACACCTTCATGGTTATGAGAAAATTAGACCCTTAACTTTATTTGCTACTCACTACCATGAGCTCAACGAGATGACGGCTTCTTTCCCTCGCATTAGAAATTGCAATGTCAGTGTAAAAGAGGTAGATGGAAGTATCGTATTTCTGAGAAAGCTCGTAGCTGGAGGGTCTAATCATAGCTTCGGTATTAACGTAGCTAAACTAGCGGGAATGCCTCGGGCGTTAGTTAGGCGAGCCGAAGAAGTCCTCATTAAACTCGAGTCAAACCGAAAAGAAAATGGGGAGTCAACAAACTCCGGTGAACCTAAAATCTCCCCTGTTAAGCTTCCTTCATCAGAGGATTCATTTAATACAAAAAACATAGCCGCTGAGCCAGGTGTTCAGATGAGTTTTTTCAAATTAGACGATCCAGCTCTTGAAGATGTCCGAGATAGGTTGCTCGATTTAGATATTGATAATCTTACCCCAATAAACGCTCTTTTAAAGCTACATGAAATTAGAAAAGTCGTGGGAGGAAAGTAAGGTTCTAAAAAATTTAGAATGTTGCCAAAAACAGGTCTAAGTCCTTAAATGGAAGATCCCTTTCTCCTGCCACATCTCTATTCGTTATTACGCCTTTATACATATAAACTCCAGACTTGACAATATTAGAACTCCTAATAGCAAGCTCAAGTCCACCATCAGAAACAATTCCTAAGATAAAAGGAGCTAGTATATTGCTCAATGCCTGACTCGCTGTTCCTGCTACACTTGAAGCTATGTTAGGTACGCAATAGTGAGTCACACCGTGTTCTATATAAGTAGGACTTTCATGACTGGTCATACGTGAAGTTTCAAAGCAGCCTCCTCTATCAATACATACATCGATAATAACAGACCCCTCTTTCATTGAAGTAACCATGGGCTCGCTTACTATCATTGGTGATCTTGAACCATTTCCACGAAAAGCACCTATTGCAACGTCAGCAGTCTTCAGAGTCTCATTCAAAACTGATGGTTGAAAGGTAGAAGTCCAAACTCTGTGGCCTAAACTTTGCTGGATTCTGACAAGTCTATGAGGTCTGTTGTCAAATATTTTCACCTGAGCACCTAAACCAATCGCCGCTCGTGCTGCAAACTCACCTACAGTCCCAGCACCTAAAATAACAATTTCGCTAGGCCTAACTCCGCTAATCCCTCCGAGCATAGCAGATTTGCTTTTTTCACCTGAAAGAAGATTTCCTGCAATTAAAACACAAACATTCCCCGCTATTTCTCCCATTGCTCTTACAAGAGGATAAAGTCCATTATTATTTCTTATAAGGTCCCAAGCTATTGCAGTAATTTTCTTCTTACTAAGCTTAGCCAACATATCTTTATGTTGAATACTTAGCTGTAGTGCGCTGACTAAAGTAGCCCCTATTTCCATTAAATCAACTTCTTCTATAGAGGGCGGCTCAACTTTAAATATCATAGCGGCTTCAAAAACTTGTTTTCTCTCATGTACAATTCTTGCACCTGATTCGCTATAATCGATATCTGTGAAATTAGATTTCTCTCCAGCACCAGCCTCTACAAGCACCTCATGCCCATGCGCTACTAAAAGAGCTACAGCCTCAGGCACAAGAGCAACACGTTTTTCTTGCAGGCTTATTTCTTTAGGAATGCCAATCGTAAGATCTTCCTGACTTTCAAGAACTTGTAACAATTCCTCTTGAGGCAATAGTGAAGCTTCCTTTGCTAGAGCTTTTATGGCTTTGCGTCCTGTTTCCATGTAGCTGGTAATTTAATGCTTTAACATCATTTAATCGCTTAAATTACCAAGCAAAATAATATTTCTTCTCTCTTCTCCTTGATCTAACCCCTCATTATCACATATATTAATCTTCATAACAAGACTGTTATGAGGTAAATAATCGGCAATTATTTCTGGCCATTCTATTAGGGAAAGCCCATCTTGTGTAAATAAATTAAATATCCCAGCTTCTTCAGCCTCACGCACATCTTCTAATCTGTATAAGTCGATGTGGTTTATTATTCCACCATTATTCTTATGGTAAATATTTACCAAACCGAAAGTGGGGCTCGATACATTATCATCAACTCCGAGACACTTACATATTTCTTTTATTAGCGTGGTTTTTCCAGCTCCCATATCTCCTTGAAAGACAACAACACCATCGTTTGGCATAAAAGGAGCAACCTTACCAGCTACTTGAGGTAGATCTGATAGATTATAACCTGTAACCTCTAGGAGAATTTTCATGCTCCTCATTTGTTAATTCTTCGAATCTAAAATGGCGAAAGGAACTATAACCTCCTCTAAACTAACCCCTCCGTGTTGAAACGTATCTTTAAAATATTTTACAAATTGATGATAATTATTAGGA